>DOMR01000206.1 GCA_003509845.1 Chitinophagaceae bacterium
AATAAGCCATTTGAAACTACTTTATAATGGGCCGGAGCTGTTACAATAAATTCTGAAGTGGCTTTATCATTCGGATGGTCTACAATGGGTAACCAATGTCTACCTCTATTTGGCCAGTTTTCATTAAAAAAACTACGATCGCCAAATTTAGTTGCACCAATTCTTAATCCATCAAAAGGAATGCCATGGTATTTGATAGTAAAAGTGATGGTTTCATTGGCAACAGAATTTTTAGGTAAACTTATGATCAATGCATCATTTTCATGTGTGTAATTCACTGCAGCATTTAAAATACTAACACCATCTACCACCATCCCTTTGTCTTTCTTTTCCGTTGTTTTATTGATTAAGTCTAAACGAAAATTTTGCATGCCAGCTTGCTTAAAATTAACAGTAACTTGGGTAGTTCCAATAATTTCATCATTACTGTCACTTAGGCGTAATTGAAAAACATAATGTTTGATGTCTATATTTTTATTTATTGGATATTGATCAGCCCAAGCAAATAAGGGTAGGGTATATAAAATGATGTTAAAAAAATATTTAATTGACTTATTCATTATTATAGTGTTATTTTTTTCAAGTAATTACCTTTTGCATCCACCTGCGGAGGTGTTGCACTATTTACAATGATTCCCTCTTTTGGAATGATTGTTCTTGTCATTTTACCATTCGCAATAATATCATAAGGCAAATCCATGAAGTAATTATTGACTTTTATTTGAAATTTTTGGAATCCTATTTCCTTAATTGTAATGTCCAATACTTTAGTTGTTCTCAAATAAAAATCAAAAAAGGGCTTTAAATTTTTGCTGGAAGCATTGCTAAATAATTGTTCAACATCAGTTGTAGTTACAAAGTTATCATAGGTGTATTTTGTATCTGTCGCTAACTTTTTTAATGTCGGAAAAAATACTTCATCTCCAATAACATAGCGTAAACTATGCATGAAAAAGGAGCCCTTACCATAAATGTCTCCACCGGAATATACTAACTCTTCAGTTGCTTCATCAACGTCGGGTACAATTGGCATTCTGTTTCTTGAATTTTTACGATGTCCAGCAATAATTTCATCGTAGGCTGCCTCGCCTCCAATTTCTAACATGGTTAATGCTTCTGCATAGGTTCCAATACCTTCCTGTATCCACATATGCCCCCAGTCCTTATTGGTTACTTTATTTGCCCACCACTCATGCGCATATTCGTGTAATAAATTTGCGGAGTATTCTTGTCCATTAATGGTTTTATAACTAAACTTATTATCAAAGGTGATCATGGTTTGATGCTCCATTCCTGAATTAGGTACTTCTGCAATGCCAATTTTTTCTTTAGCCCATGGATATTCTCCAAAATATTTCTCTAATATTTTACTATCTCTTTTTCTTGTTTCAATCACTTTTTTCGCATGCATCGTATCTACTTCTAATACATAATATTCAATAGGCACTTTGGTTCCTAAAACAGTAGTGTATTCGTCTTTAATTACTTTGTATTTCCCAATATTGAATAAAATACAGTAATTACTAATAGTGTAATTGGTTTTCCAATGATAGGTTGATTTGTTCTTTTTTGTTGTCACGCCCAATAATAAACCAGGCCCTGCCACCATTAAATTTGAAGGAATGGTAATTTTTAAATCAGCTCCTTCATTAGGTTCGTCACTTGGATGATCTTTACATGGGAAATACATTTTTCCACCTTCCCCTTGAATATTGATGGACATCCAATCGTTACCATTTGTATCTTTTGCCCAAGTAAAACCTCCATCCCAAGGCGGCTTAATAGCGACTGGGAGGAATGCCATTATATTCTACCAATACTTTTTGATTGCCTATTTCAAAACCTGTCGTATTGGTAATAAATATTTTATCATCATGTTGGTAAAAGGAAGCAGGTTTATTATTGACCTTTACTTTTGTAACTGCATATAAATGAATTAAGTCGAGTAAAAGGGTATCTGTTTTTTTAGACAAGTTTAAACTAACTTCTGTGGAGCCATTGATTGATTTTTTTACCATGTCTACTTCTAATGCAATGGTATAATGCCTAATATCCATGATTGCTTGCTGTGGAATAAGTTTACCCCCGGAAGTAAGGTATAAAATATCCCTACTATTAATATTGTCGTCGTTTTGACTCAATAAAACAGTGCTTTGAAATAAAATAATAATTAATGTTGCACTTTTTATCATTGTGGTTAACATTGATTTTCCAGTTTTAGCGTTTTTCATTTTATACTTTTTGATTTATATATTTATCGGATCAGTGGTTCTTCCAATATTTAAATATAATTTTTTTAAAGCAATCATATACGACTCTTACGAATTATTTATAAAATATTGAATTTCAACAAATTGGGTCTTTGTACCTGCCAAATAACCAATTATTTAATCATTTAAGCGCTTTTAATAAACTACCTTCGTGCCACATTTAAGCGCTATGACATTTCAAGATTTAAACCTAAATACACCTTTATTAAGATCATTAGAAGATGCGGGCTTTTCAACGCCTACGACCATCCAACATCGTGTGTTTCCAATAGTGATGTCTGGGGCGGATGTTTGTGGTATTGCCCAAACCGGAACTGGTAAAACATTTGGATACTTACTTCCTTGCTTAAGACAATGGAAATATGATAAAAATAAAGATCCTCAAATTTTAATCATCGTTCCAACCCGTGAATTAGTGGTGCAAGTGGTAGAGTCAGTTAAGAAATTAACCACTTATATGAGTGTTATTACCGTGGGTGTTTTTGGAGGTGTGAATATAAATACACAACAAATTGAAGTAGAAAAAGGAGTTGATGTATTAGTGGCTACCCCAGGAAGATTATTTGATTTAATCATGAATGGTGCGTTTAAAACTAAAATGATTAAAAAGCTTGTTATTGATGAAATGGATGAGATGTTGAATTTGGGATTTAGAAAACAGATCACCAATATTTTAGAACTATTACCAAAGAAAAGACAAAACTTACTTTTCTCTGCAACAATCACAGATGATGTTGAAAAACTAATGCATGACTATTTTAATGCACCCATCACCGTTGAAGCGGCTCCTACAGGTACACCTTTAGAAAATATTATTCAATCCGCTTATCATGTTCCTAATTTTAATACTAAAGTTAATTTATTAAACCTTTTATTGTCAACGAATGAGGCAATGACTAAAGTATTAATATTTGCTGCTACCAAGGCATTAGCCGATCAGTTATTTGAACAACTTGAAATTAAATTTCCTGAAATAGTAGGTGTGATCCATTCCAATAAAGATCAAAATTATCGTTTCAATACTGTTAAGCAGTTTAAAGCAGGGGTATTTAAATATATCATTGCAACGGATGTAATGGCAAGGGGTATTGATGTGGCAGAAGTTACCCATGTAATTAATTTTGACACCCCTGATGTGCCGGAAAATTATATACATCGTATAGGACGAACTGGACGCGCAGATAAAAAAGGAATTGCAATTACTTTTATAACAGAAAAAGAAAAGGTATTACAAAAGGGGATAGAAACCCTTATGAAACAGGATATCCCAATGTTGTCATTACCTGAGGAACTTGAAATTTCAGCTGTTTTAACGGAAGATGAGAAGCCTAAGATTCGAATGAAAATCATACAAACTAAAGTTCCTAAAAAAGAAGAATCAGGGCCCGCGTTTCATGAAAAGTCTGCCAAAAATAGCAAAGTGAATAAAAGAAAAAATCACAAAGAAGATATGCAAAAAAAATACGGCAAGCCAAAAACAAGAGGGGCTAAAAAATAA
>DOMR01000222.1 GCA_003509845.1 Chitinophagaceae bacterium
AAAATATGTTTGAGTTTTGGGATTGGGTGGGCGGAAGATATTCTTTATGGAGTGCCATTGGACTATCTATTACATTGACTATTGGATACGAAAACTTTGAAAAATTATTAAAAGGCGCACACCAGGCTGATCTTCATTTTAAAAATGAAGCAATCGAAAAAAATATACCAGTGATTATGTCATTATTGGGAATATGGTATACCAACTTTTTTGGATCTCAAAGTGAAGCCATTCTACCCTATGACCAATACATGCATCGATTTGCCGCTTACTTTCAACAAGGTAATATGGAAAGTAATGGCAAGTTTATTGATCGAAATGGAACGGCAGTGAATTATACCACAGGTCCAGTTATTTGGGGAGAACCAGGCACCAATGGACAGCATGCATTTTATCAATTAATACACCAAGGCACATTAGTTATCCCTTGTGATTTTATTGCACCAGCGATTAGTCATAACCCTATCGGTGATCATCATGATAAATTACTAAGTAATTATTTTGCGCAAACAGAAGCATTGTTAAATGGAAAGACAAATGCAGAAGTAGTTGCTGAATTAAAACAAAGTAAAAAAACTGCTAAGGAAATAGAAACATTAACACCCTTTAAATTTTTCGCCGGTAACAAACCAACAAATTCTTTTTTAGTTAAAAAAATTACGCCAGAAACCTTAGGTTTTTTAATAGCCACCTATGAACATAAAATATTTACACAAGGGGTTATTTGGAATATTTTTAGTTATGACCAATGGGGCGTTGAATTAGGAAAACAATTGGCTAATAAAATATTGCCAGAATTAACTGACAACAATAAAGTGGACAATCACGATAGCTCCACTAATGGTTTAATCAATCAATATAAAAATTGGAAAACACAAGCTTAATTTCTCCTGATTTAATCATACGTACAATTGCCCTCCATGACAATGAAGCCATCGCGAAAGTAATACGAGCAGCTTTAACTGAATTTGGTGCAAATAAACCAGGAACAGTTTATTACGATACAACTACGGATCATTTATTTGAATTATTTCAAATACCCGGCGCCATTTATTTCATAGCAGAATTAAAAGGTACACTAGTTGGTGGCGCAGGCATCTTCCCTACAGAAGGCCTTCCAGAAAAAACATGTGAATTAGTAAAACTCTATTTACACAAGGAGGCAAGAGGTATTGGCTTAGGGAAACAACTTTTACTAAAATCAATGCAATGGGCCAAGGAAAATGGATATGAGCAAGTATACTTAGAATCCATGCCTGAACTTTCCAAAGCAGTCAGTATTTATGAAAATGTTGGGTTTAAAAAAATCCATCATGCACTTGGTAATAGTGGACATGATGGATGTGATATTTGGATGATTAAAAACTTATAATCGCACTACAAAAAGTAATAGCTGATTACCATTTTTCAACCTCTTCTTGACTCATATTATCGCCCTGACTTGCAGGAGAATCTCTTGCTTCTAATTGCTTTTTTTCTGTTATTGTAGCTGGATCAATTTCAACTTCAGGAGCAGCAGGAGCAGCTGGAATAGCTTCTTCTACTGGAGGCGCAGTTGTTATAGCAGGTGCAACAGGAGCTGAATTTTCTGAAACTTCTGGAGGCGCAGTATATCTTACGCCTTGGTCTGGTGCATTTGGATCTTCTTCATGGTTAAACGCATCAAAATCAAAATCAGGCATTAATTCAGTCTTAACAAAATCCATGGCTTCCGTAACGGCCTTAATAAACTTATTGAAATCTTCCTTGTAAATAAAAATTTTATGGCGATCATACCCGTTATTGTCAAAGCGCTTTCTGCTCTCCGTAATGGTTAAAAAATAATCATTAGAGCGGGTAGCTCTGACGTCAAAAAAATAAGTGCGTCTTTTGCCAGCACGAATACGCGTACTATAAACACTTTCAATTGGTCGCTCGTTACTGTTGTCGAAGTTCTCTTGCTCCATAGTTACATTGAATTATAACTAAAAATATAAAAATGTTACTGAAAATCAAAAAAAATGTCCCTTTTCCATCCAAGGCGGAAAATCAGATTTCTTGTACATTCGACCACTTTAATTATTGTCTAAAGACTGTTGGGCCCTATATAATTCAGCATAAAGGCCATTTTTAGCTAACAAGCTATCATGGGTACCCTGCTCGGCAATTTTACCCTCCTGTAGATAGATGATGAGGTCGAAATTGAAATTGTAGAAAATACGGTGCGTAATAAAAAGGGTCGTTTTGTCTTTAATATAAAAATCAAGATTTCCTAAAATGGTTCTTTCGGTATTTGCATCTACTGCACTTAAACAATCATCTAAAATTAAAATAGATGGATTTTTTATTAATGCCCTTGCAATTGCCACTCTTTGTTTTTGTCCCCCACTTAAAGTGGTACCACGTTCACCTACTAAAGTATCAAATTGTTTGGGCAAATTATTAATTTCATTTAATACATGTGCTGTTTTAGCTGCTTGTGTTAAATCATCATAGGCCACTTTTTCTTTTAATCCAAACTGAATATTATTTTGAATTGTATCACTGAATAAAAATACATCCTGTTGCACATAGCCAATAGCATTTCTTAAATGCTGTACCTGATATTGATTTACATCTACTCCATCCATCAAAATTTGACCTGTGGAGGTTTCATACATCCTGGTTAATAATTGCGCAATGGTAGTTTTTCCAGCACCCGTCTTTCCTAATACTAAAACTTTTTGACCAGATTTAATAGTTAAATTAAAATCAGACAATGCTTTAATTTTAGAATGTGGGAAAACCAATGAAACATCCTTAAAATCAATATCACCTTTTAATGGTGTTAAGACTGGTGAAGTTGGATTGGTAATATTTGGCTGAATAGATAAAAATTCATTCAATCTTTTTTGTGACGCAGCCGCTCTTTGAATCATACTTGCCGTCCAACCAATCGCACTCACTGGAAAAGTAAGCATATTGATATAAATCACAAACTCAATGACAGTAGCCACTTTGGAAGGGTCTTGCAGCGCTTGTAATCCACCCAGGTAAATAGTAATTAAAGTACTTAAGCCAATCATTAAAGCCATTGTTGGTGCGTAAAACGCTTCTACTTTAGCTAAGCTCACTGCATTTTCACGATACAATTCACTATTTTTTTTAAAGAATCCCAACATTGCTTTTTCTTGGACAAATGATTTTATGACTCTTATTCCAGAATAGGATTCCTGTGCATTCGTGGTTAAATCAGAAAGTTGTCCTTGAATTTGTTCACTCTTTTTATTAATGATGCTATTCACATAATAAATAGTAATGGCTAATATTGGAAGCGGTGCTAATACGTATAAACTTAGAATTACATCCTTGCTAAACATATTGTACAAGCAAAAACCGATTAATGAAACTAGGTTAATTAAATACATTAAAGAAGGGCCAGTATACATACGCACCCTACTCACATCTTCAGTGATGCGACTCATTAAATCACCCGTGCTATGTGTTTTATAAAATTCAGTATCTAGTTTTTGGTAGTGTTTATATACTTGATTTTTTTGATCAAATTCAATATGCCTACTCATCACAATAATGGTTTGGCGCATAAAAAACATAAATACCCCTCTGATGATGGCCAAAATCAAAATAATAAGACTACAAAAAGTAACCAAACCCGCAAATGTGAAATTGTAATGCGCACTAATTTGATCGATACCAATAGTGACCATTTCATTATGAATTGGGGAGACGATCTTAGCACCTGGTAATTTAGCTTGAACCAAACCAACCACATAACCTGTGATTTGGGGTGCCAAAACCGCTAAATAGTTAGTTGCAATGACAAATACAATTCCAATGAAGAATCGCACCCGATATTTCCAAAAAAACACATTTAATGCAGATAATTCTTTCACTTAGCCCATTTTTGTAAAGATACATGGTAGTCAATAAATTAGACCAATTGTTTAACCATATAAATTGCAAGTATTTTTGCAAAATTCGGTTTCCCTTCCTACATTTGCCGCGGAGAGTTGGCAGAGCGGTCGATTGCGGCAGTCTTGAAAACTGTTGACTGTAACAGGTCCTGGGGTTCGAATCCCTAACTCTCCGCAGAATGACAAAAAAGGGGCTAAAAGCCCCTTTTTTAATGCCCA
>DOMR01000110.1 GCA_003509845.1 Chitinophagaceae bacterium
TGCTTTTCTTCTTCCGACATCACAAAACCTTTTAATTGTTTCCAATTTCCAATGTCTTCAATGGCCTTATCAATTTGATATCCTGGAACAATGCCCCATGTAAAATTGGGCATAAATTTCGGAAGTAAGCCATTTCCGAATATATTGGCACTCACACCTATATAACTCCCTGTATTAATACTTGATTGAATGGCAAAACGACTATAGTCACCCACCAGCATTCCCATTTTTTGACCAACGGTTTCCCAGATTTGTTTGGCCTCATTCCACATTTGAATGGGTCCTGCAGTATTTTTTATGTTACTATTACAAGTGCCTGCACCTAAGTTGCACCAATGTCCAATAATACTATCTCCCAAATATCCTTCATGCCCTTTATTTGAAAAGCCCATCAAAATAGAATTTTTAATTTCCCCGCCAGCCAAGCAATAAGGTCCAATGGTCGTTGCACCATAAATACTCGTATTCATTTTAACAACGCCCTTTTCCCCTAAAACAAAGGGTCCTCGTATGGCAGTGCCTTCCATAATCATGGCATTTTTGCCAATATAAATAGGCCCTGTACTTGCATTTAAAATTGCACAATGTACTTCGGCACCTTTTTCAATAAATATATTTTCAGGCTGAATAACTTTATTACTTGTGTCAATTTTTATACCTGTAACATGTTTCTTAACCCATGTAAAATCATTCTCAATAAACTTTGTATGTAATTGCAACATGCCAATAGCATCTTGCACAAACTCCCCTTGTTCAAAAGTAATGGGTGCAAAATTGCCTAATAATATTTTTTCAAAAGTTCTATCTTCAGAATAAGTTGCTATCCATTTTCCCGACTTGCTAATTATTTTTTCTCCTATTTTCAAATTTACAATTGCATCCACTAATTCAATAGTTGGTATACAAGTCACATTTATAAAAATAGCCGCTTCTTTATTTTGTAGAAAATCACTGTTATCATATAATTTTTGCAAATAGGGAACCGTATAAATAGCAGTTTCTTTGTTTAACAAATGCTCCCATCTTTCTTGAAATGAGTAAATACCTATCCTAAATTGCGCAACCGATTGCGTCAAACTAAAAGGATAAAATTTTTCTCTGTCCGCGATATCCACTAAAACAAACTGCATAGAATGCTTATTTATATGTAAAAGTAAAGCAAGTTTAAGGAAATTGCAGATCTTCCTTAACATATTCATTTAATGCTTATTTTTGATGCATAAATTATCACATATGCAAATAGGTTATTTTGATTACCCTACTCCGGCCAATGAGCCTGTTTTATCTTATGCACCAGGAACCCCTGAAAAATTAGCTTTAAAGAAAGCCCTTGCTAGTTTGAAAAGTAAAACAATGGATATACCCATGTATATTAATGGGAAAGCGGTACGTACAGGAAATAAAATCGCGATTCATCCGCCACATGAAATTAAACATACCCTTGGTCATTTTCACATGGGTACAAAAAAGCATGTGGATCAAGCCATTACAAGTGCATTAAAAATACGTAACGCTTGGGCAGATATGTCCTGGGAATCACGTGCACATATATTTTTAAAAGCTGCGGATTTATTAGCCACCAAATACCGCTTTGAAATGAATGCGGCTACCATGCTTGGTCAAAGTAAAAATGCTTACCAAGCTGAGATAGATGCTGCATGTGAATTGATTGATTTTTTAAGATTCAATGTTCATTTTTTAAGCAATATTTATAAGCAACAACCAGTTTCATCTCCAGGAATGCATAATAGAATGGAATGGCGTGGATTAGAAGGATTTGTATTAGCAATCACTCCTTTTAACTTTACAGCAATTGGCGGAAACCTTCCTGCATCCGCTGCCATGTGTGGCAATGTAGTTGTATGGAAAGCAGCCAACACGCAAGTGTATTCTGCACAATTATTTATGCGAATTTTAAAAGAAGCAGGACTTCCTGATGGCGTTATAAATTTAGTATATGTAGATGGGCCAACCATTGGCGCTACTTGTTTCTCCCATCCTGATTTTGCTGGTGTCCATTTTACAGGATCAACAGGTGTATTTAATTATATGTGGAAACAAATCGGTGAAAATATTCCAAAATATAAAACCTACCCAAGAATTGTAGGAGAAACAGGAGGCAAGGATTTTGTAATGGTACATCCTACTGCCGATGTAGACACAGTTGTTACTGCACTAGCTAGAGGTTCATTTGAATACCAAGGACAAAAATGTTCTGCTGCTTCTCGTGCCTATTTACCAAAGAATATTGCACCTGCAGTAAAAGCCAAATTGGTGAAAGCAGTTCAATCCATGAAGATGGGTACCGTGGAAGATTTTTCAAATTTTGTAAACGCCGTAATTGATGAAAAATCTTTTGACAATATTGCGAAATATATAAACAAAGCAAAGAAAGATAAAAAAGCAAAAATTTTAGTAGGCGGAAACTTTAGCAAGAAAAACGGCTATTTCGTTGAACCTACCGTTATTGAAACAAGCGATCCAAAATATTTAACCATGTGTGAGGAAATATTTGGCCCAGTATTGACTATTTATGTTTACCCGACGAATCAATTTGAAAAAACATTGGATTTGCTGGACAAAACTTCCAAATACGCTTTAACTGGTGCAATTATCTCTCAAGACAGAGCCTCCATTAATTTGGCTACTGATAAATTACGTCACGCAGCAGGTAATTTTTATATCAATGATAAACCCACTGGAGCAGTGGTAGGACAACAACCATTTGGGGGTGCTAGGGCATCTGGAACCAATGATAAAGCGGGCAGTATGTTGAATTTATACAGATGGTTAAGTGCAAGAACCATTAAAGAGACCTTTAACCCACCTACCGACTATAAATACCCATTTTTAAACGAGGCATAAGCTACTGGATTTAAGCTGTTTTAATTCAGAAAACTGTATATTTGCCCCTCAAAATAAAAGGACTGTGGCCCAAAAATTTTCTAAAGAAACCTACCT
>DOMR01000227.1 GCA_003509845.1 Chitinophagaceae bacterium
GCCTTATTTCCCACATGTTCCCAAAAATAAGTTTCTGGTTGCATGGCTTTGCCATTCCATAAATAACTTAAACTTTGACCGGGTAAATTATTAATTGGAACGCCTGCTAATTCTAAACTTGTAGGTAATAAATCAATGATATGGCCTACGCCCTCGTTAAATCCTGTCTTAGCTTTAATTTTTGCAGGCCATTGTATTATGCAAGGCGTTATCATACCACCTTCATGCATAAATTTTTTGTACTTTCTGAATGGCGTATTGGAAACATTGGCCCAAGGATAATCATACGTTACATAAGAACCTTTCGCTCCAATAGGCACATTTTTATCATTGAAATTACGACCATCCACATTTTCAGCACAGCCCCCATTATCAGACATAAAAACAATAAGCGTATTGTCATATTGTTTGTTTGCTTTTAAAGTAGCAATCAATCGACCAATATTTTGATCCATACGATCAACCATTGCAGCATATACAGCCATTTTTCTTACCCATTGTTTTTTATCAGCAACCTTATCCCAATCTTCAATATCAGCTGGCCTTTCGGTTAATTGATAACGTTTGTCAATTAAACCTAACTGAATCATTTTTTTATAGCGATTCGTTCTTGTTACATCCCAACCTTGTTCATATAATTTTTCATATTTCGCAATATCTTGTTCATACGCATGAATCGGAAAATGTGGCGCAGTATAAGCTACGTATAAAAAAAAGGGATTCCCTGCATGTTGTTTTTTTTGATCATTTAAATATTGAATCGCATAAGATGTAAACGCATCCGTTAAATAAAAACTATCCTTAGGTATTTCAAATTCCTTATCATCTAAAACAATATGTCGTTTCCCTATTTCTTGTGGAATAATTTCATAATAACTGGACGCCCCTGAAATCAAACCAAAGTAATGCTCAAATCCTCTCGTTAATGGCCAATGTTGTGCGCGTTCCCCAACATGCCACTTCCCTGTCATATAGGTATTATAACCATTTGCTTTCAAGGTTTCCGCAATGGTTGGATACTTTGGATCTAAATAACCCTGGTAAGTTCCTGTTTGTAGGGGTGCAGTTTCTGGGCTGACCATTTCACCCATACCTACTGTATGTGGAAACTGCCCAGTTAATAAGGAGGCCCTTGTTGGGCAACATCTTGCATTATTATAAAAACTTCGAAGCTTAATTCCATTGGCAGCTATCTTATCCAAATTAGGTGTTTTAATTTCACTTCCATAACATCCAATATCAGAGTAACCCATATCATCCGCCAATATATAAATGATATTAGGTCGTTGGGGTATGGTATCATTGGCGCTTGCAAATAGGGATAAGAATAAAAAAATAAAAAGCAATGATTTACTTTTCATGAATGAATATATTTTTAGGGAACTATTTTGATGAACCATAATTGTTGTATTATTTATTTATAAACGCTGGATTATACTTACCTCTTTTTTTAAACCCTTCAAATGGACGCATTAAACCAAAACGAGGATAACTGTCAAAAATATTACCATTTCCTAATACACGAGGATCACCCTGTGTTGTTAAGGATTGGTCCAATTTACTTTTTAACTGCGCTTTTATTTTAGTTAAACTAGCTTGACTTGAAAGATCATTTAAACAAAAAGGATCTTTTACAATATCATATAATTCTTCCGAATTCCTTTTCTCAAATCCCTTTTTAAAAAGCTTAGCATAACTTGCTTTGTTTTTTATCATGAATGATTTTGTAGGTGAATTATCAATATCCTCATACCCCTCTAATATGGGTTTCATATCTGCTTTCTTTTCTGTTGATTCCACTTTATCCAAACTTGCAGGATCTCCTGCTGGCCATCGATCTGTTTTAAAATTTTCAATATATAAATAGTTATTCGTACGTATTGCCCTAGCTGGATAACCAACATTGTCAGGCCTTGCATGTGAATGCCTTTCCCTCCCAGTTAAAATGAATGACCTTGAAGTATCAATGAATCCTGATTTACTACTAGAAAATATAGGTACCAATGATTTGCCAGTAATGCCTTTAAAATGTTTTACACCAGCCATATCCAAAAAGGTTGGTGCTAAATCAATTAAACTAACTAGATCATTCACCTTTCTTTGCTTGCCATTAATACCGGGGCCACTGATGGCTAAAGGTACATGCACTCCATATTCCTGTAAATTCGCTTTTGCATATGGAAACGCCATTCCGTTATCGGCAGTGACAACGATAATAGTATTGTCCAATTCACCAGCTGCTGCTAACATTTTTATGATCTTATCTAACTGTTTATCAAACCACTCAATTTCAAGTGCATAATCGAGCATATCATTTTTTACAACTTCAGTATTGGGTAAAAATGAAGGCACAGATACACCATTAACGTCAAGCCCTGATTTTGCGCCGGAACCTTCCTCATAATCTCGATGTGGTTCCTTGGATCCATACCAAAAGAAAAATGGTTGATCCGCAGGTTTCTGTGATAAAAATTCCTCAAAATTAGAAGCATAATCTGTCTTACTTATTCCTGTTGTTGGTACTGTTGTAAATTCTTTCCGATTATATTCAGGTCCTACTGGGTTTCGCTTCCAACCTGCATCAATAAAATTACCTGGATCCCAAGGTTTACCAGTGAAACCAATAAAATAACCAGACGCTTCCAATGCAGTTGTAAATACAGGGAATTTATTTGGAAAATAACTTGCATGCGTTCCAGCTTCTTCTAATTGCCAGATTTGTCTGCCCGTTAATATCGCTGCCCTGGATGGACTACATTGTGGCGCAGCTACAAAAGCATTATTAAAAAGTATACCATTCGCAGCAACACGATCAAACGCAGGTGTATGAAATATTTTTTGACCATAAATGGAACTATGTGGGTAGGACTGATCATCAGCAATCGCAAATAAAATATTGGGAGGTCGTTTGCTTGTTTTTTTTGTTTGTGCAGCGATTTCAGTACTTTGAAATAAAGACAAAATAAGCAAGGCCAAAAAACAATTTAATTTATTCATTTTCATACCCATTAAATTACACATTATATAAATAA
>DOMR01000214.1 GCA_003509845.1 Chitinophagaceae bacterium
TATTTTTAAAATTTAAATAATGCCTCCATTCATAGGGGCATTGTTTGTTACTTGTAAGTTAAAAAATTATTCGATAAAAAGGTAGGTTTTGAAGAATTCATTTATCTCTTGATCGGAGGGTTGCACTAGGGGCCTAACCAATCTAATTCCAATATTTTTAGCTTCCGTTAGCCACCACTTACTTTTGGGTATTTGGGGGTCTCTTTTATTCCAAACAGGGTCAGAATGAAACCGGTTCGCTGATCTTAATTCAATGGCAGTTTCTGAAAAACCCCCACCCCTTACTGATTTTGGATATTTTTTGGGATTCGCTACCGGAACAATATCTATGGATTTGTAATCCACATAAGCATTGGGGGTATAATGGTTTAAAGTCCACTCCATTAAATTCCCTAGCATATCATACAGACCCCAAGCGTTGGGTAGTTTTAGCCCCACCTTGTGGAATTTGTCTTCACTATTTTTTGCATACCATGCATATTTGCCAAGTAAAGCAGGATCATTTCCAAAATAATAAGTGGTTTGGGTACCTGCCCTACAAGCATATTCCCATTCCGCTTCAGTCGGTAGTCGATAAAATACTTTTGTCTTTTCATATAACCATCTGCAATACATGATCGCAGTTCGTTGCGACATACTATTTGCTGGATAGCCACCTTCTTTTCCCATGCCCCAACTTAAATCAACATATTGTGCACTTGGTCTTGTAATTGCATCATCAGTTATATTTTGACTTGTTGATTCGTCTTTTAAAAACACATCTAATTCATCACGAGTAACTTCATAAGCACTCATCCAAAAAGCAGCAACCTGAATTTCTTTTTGTGGGCCTTCGTCAGCTTTTCTATTTTTCTCAGTTGCTTTACTGCCAATTGTAAATTTACCTGCTTGAATAGGAACCATTTTAAAAGCTAATTTTGATCCTTCTATTTTTTGTTGATATGGGACAAAAGTAGTGTTGTTATTTTGTCCATTGATGTTGCAAAAAATAAGTAAAAGTAGGAGTGTCGCTGTTATTGATTTCACTGTAGAATATTTGAAAATTTAAGTTAATAATTATTTTGTAAAACAGGGAAAATTATTGTTTTTCTTGTATGAGCGGCAGTTCCCAATATTTATCAAAACCCTTAGTGTTGTTGCGTTTTAATCGATTATTGACACTTTCCGTAATTAAAAGTTCTGCATCTAAGGATAGTACTAATTTTTTAGCTTCTTTGATGGGTAAAATACTACAAGCAGTAGCTAACCAATCTGCAACTGCACCATTATTTGCAATAACCGTAACATTTCTTAGAGAAGTTACACCGTATCCAGTTAAAGGATTAATAATGTGAGAATATTTTTTTCCATTGTGTTCTATAAATTGATAAACATCTCCCGAAGTTGCTACTGATAAATTATGCAATTGCAATTTTTCTGGCAAAAGATCATCCGCTTTTTCTGGTTGATTTACACCGACAATCCATCCTTTTTTATTGGGTGGCGCATCTCCAAATACAATATCTCCACCAGCATCAACCAAAGATGCGGTGACACCTTCTTTTTTTAGATAGTCAACAACTTTTTGTGCAATATAGCCTTTGCCAATGCCGCCAAAATCAAGTTGCATTCCTTTGGCTGATAAATAAATACTATGGTCTTGATTATTGAATTGTATTTTATTAAAATCACATAGTAGCAATTTATTTTTTATTTGTACTTGGTTTGGAAATTGTTTCAAGCGTCTTGCTGTTCTCCACAACTGCGTAAGCGGCCCCATGGCTATATTATAGGCGCCTTTACTTTTAATGAACGCCTCCTTTGATTGCATAATTAACTCCCACATCAGCGGAGAGGCTATATTTTTAGCGATGCCAGCATTATTATTAATGCTAGTAAGCTCACTACTTGAATCGTAGTTACTAAAAATATGATTTAAGGAATCAATTAATTCAAAGCAAGCCCTTGCTTGTTTATTTGCAATCACGCTATCCTGCGCATAAAAAATGATATTTAGGGGAGAACCCATTTTTTGTTCAGAAAAACTAAACCTGAATTCTTGTGCATGGGCGGTGGTACTAACTAGTACAAAAACTGCAAAAATAGTGAGGCGAAAATTATAAACTAATGCGTACAAACTTGTTGGTATTGATTCTTATGCCTAAATTTAAGCTATAAAAAAATAGTACACTATGGAAAGGAGAAATTTTTTAAAACAAAATATCTTAGCAACAGGCGCTTTATTAGGAACGACTAACTTGTTGGCTTCAAATTCAAAAAATGAGGTTAAAAATGCGGTAATGGAAAACACTGCTCCATTTAAATGTAATTATGCTTTTCACGATGGGATGTTTAGAAATACTGCCGGTCCGGATTTTATTGAACAAATAAAATATGCGCATAGTATGGGTTTTAGGAGTATTGAAGACAATGGCATGATGGGCAGAACCCCTGAAATGCAACAAAAAATAGGAGATACTTTGGCCTCTTTAGGGATGAATATGGGTGTATTTGTAATTGCTTTTTCCAACAATGATAAAATCAATTTAACCACTGGCACGCAAGAGTGGAAAGATAAATTTGTA
>DOMR01000087.1:0-205 GCA_003509845.1 Chitinophagaceae bacterium
ATCAATTCCTTGATCAATAAATAGTGAGCTGAATGAAATGGAATCATAAGTACTACAAAAAACTCCAAATAGGCATTGATTCGGTTAGTTTACTATTATCTTTATTATTAGCAGTATTTATTAAAAAAGGCGGGTTTGTTTTTCCGAAAACCTTTTATGATTTTTCTTTTATTTTTTTATTGTTGGTCATTTGGTTTTTGGCAGC
>DOMR01000087.1:305-3189 GCA_003509845.1 Chitinophagaceae bacterium
ACTAATATTTTATTTTTAATTTTAGTAAGCTCTTTTTTGTTTTTAAGCAAATCGGTTTATGGTGATTATTTCAGATTCAGTTATTTTATTACCATTCATTTTTTTGTATCCATTGCCTTAAAATATTTTATTCGAAAGCAACAACACTCCGCATTTGCTGAAGGGTTTGTTTATGATGCGTTGGTTATTATAGGATACAATCCAACTTCGGTTGAATTTAATAAAACAATTTCTGAAAATTTATACTACGGATATAAATGTATCGGGTTTATTGATGAAAATAATATAGAAGCGCCAGGCATGCCTTACTTAGGCAGGGTGCAGGATTTTGAAAATATTTTTAAGCAACAACATATTGACGAGGTGCTCATTTCCTTAGATCATCATGAACAAGCCGCTATACGCAAGTGTATTGAGGTATGTGATCAGTACAATGTGCGTGTTCGTATCATGCCAAAGCTGGAGGATTTAACTTCCAAAACCGAGGAAATTGATACCATCGGATTGATCTCCGTTATTAATTTAAATATTTTACCCTTAGATAAATGGGAGAATAAAGTACTAAAAAACATTTTTGATATTGTGTTTTCAATACTGTTTTTTGTCACGATTGGCTTTTGGTTGTTACCCATTATTTGGCTACTCGTTCGCATTACCTCAAAAGGTTCAGTGATATATAAGCAAGAAAGATGGGGACTGAATAACAAACCTATTATTTGCTATAAGTTTAGGACCATGTATATTAATGATGCACAAGATTCCTTTGATCAAACTTCGCGCCATGATCCAAGAATTACACCCTTAGGAAATATTTTACGCAAATTTAGCTTAGACGAATTACCTCAATTTTGGAATGTATTAAAAGGAGAAATGTCGGTGGTAGGACCAAGGCCACATCCAACCCCAATGAATATTGCTTCCATGGAAACGGTGAATAATTATTTAAAAAGGCATATTGTAAAGCCAGGCATATCAGGATGGGCGCAAATTAATGGTTCCAGGGGTGAAGTGCGCACCCATCAGGAGATGGAACAGCGCGTTAATTTTGATTTATATTATATACATCGTTGGTCATTCACCTTGGATTTGCAAATCATTTTGCAAACCATCATTAAAATGTTGCGTGATCAAGGTGCTTATTAAAACATACACATTGAATTCAGTTAAATTATTTTTTACCATTTTTGCCTTTGCTGTATTGCTTGCAAGTAATCAAAGCAAAGCGCAGGTATTTACCCATCAAAAAACGGTCGTAGAATTCTTAGAAAGAATGGCGCAGAAAGGCGCTATTGAATTTAATGATTTAATTAAACCAATTGATAGGCCTACTGTTTATAATTTATTAAATCAATTACAACAAAATAAAAATTTAAGTACAATTGAAAAGGAGGAGTTGGCATTTTATTTAAGCTATTATAGTTTTGATAATTTAGAAAAAGCATATATCCCTAAAAGCTTAACGGTCTTTAAACAAATCAAAAAAAACTTATTTAACGAACCGCATATCTTAAATTATAGTGATGATAATTTTAGATTAATGGTGGATCCGCTGGCTGAAATTGGTTTTCAAAGTGCCAAAAAAACAAGTCAGTTAATTAGCACAGGTTTTCAAATGATGGGATATGCAGGCAAGCGCATTGGTTTTCAGTTAAGTGTTAGAGATGTGAATGAGACGGGTGCATTTGATTCCTTGAGAATAGATAACACCTTAATGGGCTTTAATCGCAAACAAACCACTAGTAAAAATTTATTATCCTATAGTCAGTTTAATGCGAATTTGAGCTATCGATTCAATAAGGGTATGATCACTGTGGGACAGGATCAACATGTATTGGGTTATGGTAAAACGGGCAACTTGGTATTGTCAGCAAAAGCACCTTCCTATCCTTTTTATCGATTACAATATCATCCAACAAAGTGGCTGAGCGTAAATTATATGCATGCTTGGTTACAAAGTGGGGTGATGGATTCTATAAAAGCATATGGCACAGGAAATACGGTGTATGGTGGTAATAGAGAAACTTTTATTCCTAAATTTTACGCCATTCATTTTGTTGAAGTGAAGCCCATGAAAGGATTAAGCCTTCATTTGGGAGAATCTATCATGTATACAGATATCATAGAGCCGGCTTATTTAATGCCCGTAACTTTTTTCAAGGCATTTGACAATAATAAATACAACGATAAAATTACCACGGGTGCGAATGGACAATTTTTTATGGGTATCAGTAGCCGAAATCAAATTCCTAATACGCACTTGTATGCGCAATTGTTTATTGATGAAATTAGGGTGAGTAATATTTTCAATGCCACTAAATCAAGAAATCAAATTGCTTATCAATTAGGTGCAAGTGTTACCGATTTAGGCTTGCCTTATCTTACCTTAACCGCTGAACTTAATAAAGTGTATCCATTTGTGTATCGTAATTTTTTACCAGCACAAAATTATTCAAACAGCAATTTCCCATTAGGGGATTGGATGGGTGCTAATGCAGATCGTATTGAATTGATAGCCAACTACCATCCAAGGGCCAGATTAAATGTAAGGGCCTATTATAGGTTAATGAAAAAAGGAGGTTTAGGCACGGTGGAGCAACAGTATTATTTAACGCCAACTCCTGTATATGGCTTTGATCCTCAATATAAAACAAGCAAAATTAGTTTGGAAACAAGCTATGAACTTTATAGTAATGTAAATATCCTATTTGGGTATAGCAGGTATCAAGTAACGCCCAATTTACAAAAATCAGTTACGAGCAATCAGGTGAATATTGGGCTTGTTTTCTCGCCTTATTAGTGTTTTGCACTTTATGGGGCAATTATCGTATTTTTATGCTTATAAGTTAATTTAAATGATGAAATTTTTAGGAAAATTTTTAGCTGT
>DOMR01000126.1:0-322 GCA_003509845.1 Chitinophagaceae bacterium
TGTATTATAACTTGCTGGAGTATACGGATAATTTGGCGGATCACCTGGAACAGTGATGCAAGAATATTCAAAATAATCAGTTCCTCCAAATGGGCTTGGCTCTGCATATGGTTCAGGGCAGTTTGGGCTAGTTCCACCGTCGATCAATGTAGCAACACCACCATAATTTGGTCCTATTCCTGACAAACTCCAATTTACATATGCAGGATTTCCTGGCACAGTGCTATAACTTTCTGGCGTATAAGGATAATTGGTTGGATTTATATTTCCTGGAACTGTATTATAACTCTCAGGTGTGTATGGGAAATTCGATGGATTTACA
>DOMR01000126.1:408-659 GCA_003509845.1 Chitinophagaceae bacterium
TTTCTGGAGTATATGGGAAATTCGGTGCATTCGGATTTCCAGGAACGGTATTATAACTTGCTGGAGTATATGGGAAATTCGATGGATTTGTTGTTCCTGGAACCGTGTTGTAGCTTTCAGGTGTGTAAGGAAAGTTAGTAGGATTTGTTGTCCCAGGAACCGTGTTGTAGCTTTCAGGTGTGTAAGGAAAGTTAGTAGGATTTGTTGTTCCAGGCACAGTATTATAACTTGCTGGTGTATACGGATAATTT
>DOMR01000126.1:752-1657 GCA_003509845.1 Chitinophagaceae bacterium
AACTGTGTTGTAGCTTGCTGGTGTGTATGGGAATCCTGCAGGATTTCCTGATCCGCCTCTACCAGATATAGTTCCTTTATATCTGCCATATGCAATATTTAATGTGCTGCTAGAATTAAATGTGGTTGTGCCACGATAATTTCCAGGAATCCATGTTTTATTTAAATCAAAACTACGAGGCATTTTTATCTCGCATCTTTAACCGCAAGAGTTCCCAAATAAGTAGAACCACCATCATATGTGGTGAATGTCCAAAGGTCTCTGGCGCTAGCTGATGTGGTTGCTGGAGGAACGAGACCTCCAGCCCAATATATTGTGTTAGCGAAAGTTGGCGTCTTAGATCCACTTCCATCTTGTAATATAATTAAGGATACTGTGTATCCGATACCAGATGATGGAGCATTATTAAATGTAATTTGTCTATTTCCAGATGAACCTGTTAGTGTTAATTTAAACCAATTAGATTGATTTAAATCAATTGTTTTTGATCCGCTAACGTTTGTATCTTCTAGAATATAATCTGAATACGATTTTAATTTTAATGAAACGTTTGCTTTTTGATTGTTCATCAAAAATTGATAAGAGTTCGATGTTTCATTCCAATAGATATCAGCATTACCACTGTTTCTTTGAACTCTAAAGATACCATCACCGTCTGTTGATGTGTTAAATCTTAAAACATAAACAGAGTCGCCTGAAACTGCTGGTGCTAAAATTGGATCTGTTACTGTTAGAGAGTTAACATATGCAACATTTAATCTAGCAATCTCAGCATTGGCGGTGCCAGTAAAATACCCATTTGAGAATATTGAATTTCCAGTAACATTTAATGTTCCAGCAACATTTAAATTTTGTGATAAAGCTGTGTTTCCGTAAACAAATAAATCTTGACCCACATAAACATT
>DOMR01000126.1:1752-7462 GCA_003509845.1 Chitinophagaceae bacterium
GAAATAGTTGTATTTGAAGAGACAAATGCGTTAGAATAAAAATGAGCATTCCCAACTGATTCTAACATTGTAACAACATTTAATGTGCCAGCCACATTAACATTTTGTGATATAACGGTATTTTTTGCAACAGATAAATTTGATTGTAAAATTGTATTACCAGCAACTGTTAATACGTTACCAACTAGCCCATCATCAGTTACAATCAAATCAGTTGTAGTTGTTGTTCCCCCGATAGATGCATCGCCTGATCCTTCAACAGTAAGAAGTGTTCCGCCTGTTGATCTGGCAATTGTAACAGCGCCATTGGCAATACGAAAATTACTATTATCCTTAACATAAGGATGATTGCGTAAAATATTACGATCAGAAATAAGATCGTTTGTGGCTACGCGCCATTCATCAAATGTATTAGTGACTTGAACTTGTGTAATATTTGCGTTAGCCATCTTTTCCTCTGCTCAATAGAGCTTGGAGCATTTCCTTTATATCAGAAATATCTCTTTTTAAATTATTTATTTCCTCATCTCGACGAGCATCATTTTTAACTTTTTGTAGTTCTGTTTCGTATCTTGATTTCTCAGCTAAATCGTTGCACAAAATTGCGCGCGTTTTTACATCTCGAGAAAATTTAGTTCCTGGAATTTTATGTCTCATTATTAACCACCAGGAACAGCCATGGCTCTCATAGCCTCAACATATGGAATAACGCTAGGATCTTCAGCAGTCAAACAAATTTTAACCGCGAAGTATTTAAATGTTCCACCAAGAGGGTATGTATTAGTTCCTTCAGTGTAAGAAATAGTTCCTTTGTCTAGTGAATGCTTAAACACCAATGGCACACGCTGTGTTGAGTTTGATGAATAATTATCTCTTTCGACCTGCATTTTTTGCCACTTTTTCGCGCTAAACGGATCGCTATCCAAAGCTGATAAAACCTTGAAGTAAACTGCAATATCAGTTCCATTTGGTCTAATGGCATTTAATCGAACAATTAAATCGCCAGAATCAAATCCATCCTCAAGAGTTACGATTTTGGTTTGATATTTTGCTAAAATATTACCACCACTTACATCATCTTCACCATTTACAATTGCTGTTGCATTTGCAGATGCAGATGGTTCAGCCAAAATAATTGTAGGAGATGTGAAGTATCCAGCACCAGGATTAATGATGTTGATTCCAACAACCTTACCATTAACCAATTGCGAACTTAATACGTTTGCGGTTGCTGTGTTAGTTCCAACATCAGGGCTGCTGATGGTAATTACAATGTTTGATGCGTTACTGTGCACGCCACCATTAGTGATTGAAACTAGATTATTCGCAATACCAGCATTATTAACAATATTTTGTAATGTCGTTAATCCAAATCTTTCTCTGTTTAATATTGGTGAGACTGAATCATCTGTTGTTCTCATAGTAACCTTTACATTTACTGAGGCTACATTACCTGAAGAAATTAATCTTCTTCGCTTCTTAGAACTTGATGATACGTCTGTATCGCCACCGAATGAGAATACTTCACGATTATTGATTTTAATGAAATCTGTTACTGTTCCATCAGTCAACACAGTTTTAACTTCATATGTTATAGTTGTTGGTGCAAATACTTGTTCAGTCGCAGTCAATTGAATATAGTCATACACAATGTTAGCTGTCATCTTATCATTAGGAGTTAGATTAAAATATACAGTATTTCCTGATGCGCCTGTCTCAAACGATGCTCTATTGATAACAAACATTAGGTCTTCGTTCGCTATAGGATTCCACAATGATGCGTTCTGCGACTTAAAGAAATTACCAACATTTGGTTGATCTGAAATTCTTCGAGTGTTTCCCAAGTTATCGATATACTCATCACCCAGTTTAGCAGTCCAAACTTCATAGTCAGGCGATTCTGTAATTAATTTAATTGCATATTCTGTTTCTGGCAATAGATAAACTGGATCAGTAAATCTAAATGTAGTCGCAGTATTTGAGTTTGATGTGCTTGGGTTATCTGAGATTTTTATATAGGCTGGTTCTAGTGTTTTTGATGCTAGTGGTTCAGCATAACTTGGAATACCGCTCTCAACCTTACATAAAACTAGTGTAAATGGTAGCAATTCTTCAGCATTTGTTGGCTTAGTTTTAAAGAACAAATCTACTGACGAAACAAAAATGCCATATCCATTTTTAATCTCATTATCAGCAATTTGAGTTCCGCGAGGTGTAAAGAAGGTTTGCGCCATAAATTTACGGTCGTTTAACTTTTGTGTTTGCTGAGTTGTTTTTTCTGGTGCTTTCTGCGTTGATGGTGTCATTTCTCGCAATACAGTGTTACGAGCATTCACGTCTGTATTAACTTTACCGAGTGCAGTATATTTTGTAATTGCGCGCATGTTATAATCATTGTCATTATAACTTGCGGTATCTGTTACGATGAAGGTGCGCTCACCCGTCAACCATTTTAAATTAGTTTCAGAAGGAATATGAAATATCCCATACATTGCCCCAACGTCGTTTATTTTATGAGATCCAATAGAATATACTGTATTCGATGTTGTTGCCTCTGGCATATCTGCATCAACAATAGCTTCTAACCATCCCATTGAAGAATTCGCCACAACAGTCACAACATTTGCGGAAAAACCCATGTTGGTTCCAGAAACAACACTAATCGTGTTTCCGTTTATAGTGGCGATTCCATCTCTAGAAACGTTTGACGTTGATAAAACAATCGATCTTAAGTTTGATGTATTTGATCCGCTTACAGTTGATGATAGTGCAACATAAGAATTTGTTGAACTTACTGTAAATGCTGACGCGCTGTTAACAGCAAATTGAATACTTTCTCCAGATGAGAAACGATTATTTGCAATTACATCTGTAGCATTCTTTTCATCAACATAATATCTAGATAGATTCCAGATAGAACTCTTAGTTGAATCTGTTACATCTGTTGCTAATGTTCCTGATAATGGCTGAATTACCAACACACCTGTAGTTGAATCTAGTAATCTCCATTTCTTAACACGACCAAAAAATGTATATGCTGGCGTTACGCTATTACTATATTCTGAAAAGTCATAAATTGAACTATTTGTTGTTTGATACACTAAATCATCTATTTGAAAATCTATTACTGACAAAGAAGCTGCGCCAGTTCCTTTTTGAATTTTAACACTGATAAAATTATCATTAAGATAAATTTGATTATCAGTTGCATTAATCGATGTGCCTAAAACTTCAGCATATGCATTTGAAGTAGCACCAAACAAACCTTCGTTAATTCGAACATTTGCTATTGCAGTTGATGATGTCACATTAATATAAGAGGCTCTTTGGCAAAAATTATTTACTTTAATTTCGTCAAAGAAAACGTTGGCAGCATTTTCAGGTTTTAATCCTAATACTGCAAAATTAATATCATTTTCTCTGATAAATGGAGTTAAACCAGCGGTTACTTGAGGAACGACAGGATCATTTTGAAGTGATCGAGGATTAACTGCGCTTAAACCAGCTAATTCAAGTTTTCTCAATGCTAAAAAATTTTTTGCGGGATTTCCCATGATTTTTCCTCAATTAATCTCTGTCTTGTGTAAAGCTAGAATACTCGCGCGAATTTCCGCCAGTGCTCAAAGAATCTGGTGCAACATATATAGATTCTTCTCTCCATCCTGGCTGATAGATAGGATCTTCAGGAACAGTTGAGCTGATTGGAACAGCAATTCCAGTCCAATTTGTTAACATTGTCGTTGGAGCAACAGATGTAACAGTAATATTTACCTCAGTTGTTGTAGTTGGCTCTGTAGCAGTAGGTAAATTAGAGAAATCAGGAATTGTTATAGTTCTAGTTACCAATGCTGGGAAGTCAGACCCAACAAGAACATAATCATTATATAAAGAACTATTATAATTGTTTGCGCCCAACTGATATACTAAATCTTGATCAATTGCTGGATTCAATGGAGGAGGAGTTTGTGGTAATTCAAATCTTCTTCCATATGAGTCAGTAATAGCTGGTTGATGCTCGATTGAATAGAAGTAATCGCTTTCAGGTGTAAGTGTTGCAAACCCTTCAAATTTAGCAATAATTGCAGTTTGAACTACAGAGTTACCAGTGTTTGAATAGTTTGTTTGTGAAACAACAGGTGTTTCGTTATAATTTAATGTGATAAACTTATCACGAATTTTTACATCATTAGAATTAATTGTTGATAATGAGAACACATTAGGAACTTTGAGTGCTGATAACAATCCATTTTCAATAGATGTCTTAAAATCATTGTTAACATCAACAACAGAAAGATCAACGAATTCATCAACAACTAGTCCATAAATTGGTTTATTGATTGTTGGTGTTTCTGGTGATTTTGGCGGATCAGCGATTGTATCATTTTCAAGTTTGCGTAGTTGAATATCTTTTTCGACTAATGCTAATCTTTCATCAAGTCTAGATATATCTCTCATTGTATATCTTCTATTTTCGATATACTCTAAATCAACGGATTGTAGTGTAGCAGTGTATGCGGGAATTTTTAATTTATAAATTGTCATAGCGTTTTCGTCTACAAATGGTTCTTGCGGATTTAAACTTGGAACGCCACTGACTAATTTAAATTCTTTTTCTTTTGTTGCAATAACTTTATCAATTCTAGGCAAATAATATTCAAAATCTAATTCAAAAGGAGAATCAGGTTTGTGCAATACACTGCTTCTAAGAACCATGCTCGGCGTAACGACTGATATGGTTCCATTAGTGCATGCAGTTGTAAACCCAGAAGAAACTGAAATTGTTGTAGCATTAATTACTGAATTAACAGTTCTTTGTTCACCATTAATTCTAATTATCGTTCCTTCTTTAATCGGAGGATTCAATACGTTAGATGTTAATGATGTGTTCGCTCTCACGAGAACACTGTTTACTACTGTATTAACTTTTGCTGATAAATTAGTTAGAATATATGGATTCGCATCAACGCCTGATGCTCTAACAGGTCTAAAATCAATAGAATCACGAAGATTATACAACTCACCAGAAGAACTCTTATAAATTGGTATTTGTTCCGATTCATATAATGAGTTTGTGTATGACTTGCCAGAAATATATCCACCTGGGCTGGTGCTATGTGTAAAGTAGTCTAAAAATACAACAGTTTGTCCAGTAGGTGGTTGCGACCCTGGTTTTAAAATAATGGCAGCATGATCATAATAACCATCTTTTTGACCACTATCAAATGTATATCTGTCTGTAATGTCAATTTTATTGTTAACGTTAGGCTCATGGGAAACATTACCAGAATCTAAAATTTTATTAATTCTAATAACATCAGATAAAAACAATGATTGTCTTTCACCAGGAATCTTGTTAACAACATTAGCACTAGTATGCCAAATAATACCATTAGACGAATTAATCTTTACTTCTGTAAATCCATCAACAGAGGTCGCAGAAGATGATGTGTCGAATGCAGTAATTGATGCATTAGATTGAATTAATGTTTTTGTTCTGCTGGCTGCTGTATTGGCATTAGTAATTTTTGTTGTAAGATATACGTCGCCAGTAAAGGCAGAGCCAGAACCATCGTTTGTGTATAACACAAGTTCAGAAGCGCTAGTTCGATAAACGCTTCTTGCGCCTTCTGTCATATCAATAATTTTACCAACATTTGCACCAGAAGCAGCAACCACAATAATATTTTTATTGATAGCTGAGTCCGATAAT
>DOMR01000285.1:0-453 GCA_003509845.1 Chitinophagaceae bacterium
TCGGAAGCATTAAGTAATGTGGATGGGAAAGAAATATTTAAAATATTAGGATTATTAAATTAATCCTGAATTAATCAAGCAACAATATGAAAAAATATATTTTAGCAAGCTTATTTATATTTAGTGCAGTTTTAACACAAGCGCAAAGAATGAATCCAGTGAACTGGAGTTTTCAAGCAGTAAAAAAAGCGGATAAGCAGTATGATGTTATATTGACTGCTAATGTGGAAGCGCCTTGGCATATATACTCTCAGTTTGTAAAAAAAGGGCCTATTCCAACTACTATTGAATTTAAAACCAATCCTTTGGTGCAAATAAAAGGAGCTGCGAAAGAATTAGGTAAGTTGGAGAAAAGTTTTGATAAAAATTTTGATGCTGAAATAAGCTATTATAGTAATAAGGTGCAATTTGTACAATCAGTAACACTAAAAGTAGCTTCCAAAACAAAATTAT
>DOMR01000285.1:537-6792 GCA_003509845.1 Chitinophagaceae bacterium
TTACAATAGGGGTTTCAAATTTTAATTTTATAGCATTGCATAAAATTTCTTCTTTTTTTATAACGATCAGCTTTTTGTTGGTTTCCTTGGGTGTTCAATCCCAATCGGATAATGTTGTGCACGCAAAAGCTTTAGCTACACTCATCAATGATAGCAGTTATGCCTTAAAAATTAGTTTGCAAATTGATAAAGGTTGGCATGTGTATGGTGAAAATCCAGATGGAATTAACGCACCATTGTTAAAAAGTAATTTAGAATCTGCCAAATTATTACAAACGCCAAATTATTCCATTGCACCGATAAAGCAATCGGATGTTTTGTTTAAACAAGCTTTGGTTTTTACCAGTGATTTCGAGGTGAATCAAAATATACAGATTACAGGGTTTCAGCCTGACAGTATAAAATTATTTGTTGTATTAAATGTAGCCAAGGCGGATCAGTTTTACGCATTGGAACTACCATTGACGGTTGCATTATCCAAAGGAACTAAAGTAGCCGGTTTTAATATATTATTACCCACAACAGCAACCACTGTACCCGATGATGCTTGTGGTAGCGCAGCTGTTACTACCTCAAATTCTAGTGGTTGGGAAGTATTCCTTCTTGGATTTTTAGGAGGATTAATCGCGCTTATTACACCTTGTGTATTTCCAATGATACCTGTGACGGTTTCTTTTTTCACTAAAAGATCAAAAACAAAAAAACAAGGCATTGTCAATGGATTATTATATGGGGTAAGTATTTTCTTAGTGTATGTTTTAGCTAGTGTGCCATTCCACGTTGTTGGAAATGTGCAACCTGAAATTTTTAATAGTATTTCAACTAATCCATGGTTGAATATTATCTTCTTCATAATATTTATCGTTTTTAGTATTTCATTTTTTGGATTTTTTGAAATATCCTTACCTAGTGGTATTGCCAATAAAGCAGATTCAAAAAGTGGACTTGGAAGTATTGGCGGCATCTTTTTTATGGCCATCACTTTGGCCATTGTTTCTTTTTCCTGCACGGGACCTATTTTAGGTACCTTATTAGTAGGTTCACTACAAGGCGGCGCATGGGCCTTGACACAAGGTATGGCAGGGTTTGGCGTTGCATTAGCATTACCTTTTACTTTATTCGCAATATTTCCACAATGGTTACAAAGCTTACCCAAATCAGGTGGTTGGTTGGATACCGTAAAAAAGATATTGGCATTTTTGGAATTAGCATTGGCTTTTAAGTTTTTATCCAATGCGGATTTGGTAGAACATTGGGGACTATTAAAACGCGAAGTTTTTTTAGGAATTTGGGCGGTGATAAGTATAGGATTGGCACTTTATTTATTAGGCATCTTATTATTACCACATGATGTAAAGGGCGCAAAAATTGCAGTGACTAGAAAACTGTTAGCACTGGGTGCTTTTGTTTTTGCAGGCTTTTTATTGGTGGGTATTGCACCTCAAAATGCAAAGTATCTTAATTTTTTAAGTGGATTCCCGCCTCCAACGCACTATAGTTTATTTCAGCATGAAAAGGGTAAGCATGGATTACAAGCCAATGTGATGAATGATTATGCGCAAGCAGTGCTTTTATCAAAACAGCAAAACAAACCTATATTGATTGACTTTACTGGATGGGCTTGTGTGAATTGCCGTAAGATGGAGGAGAATGTTTGGACCGATCCTGCAGTGATGTCATACATACAAAATAATTTTATTTTGGTTTCCTTATATGTGGACGATAAAGCCATGTTGCCGATTGATAAAAGATTCACTTATACCAGCAAGTCAGGACAGGCCAAGGATATCAATAGTGTTGGTGATTTGTGGGCTACATTCCAAGCAGAAAACTTTAGTCAGGTCACACAACCTTTATATGTGGTAATGAGTCCAGATGAAAAATTATTATCCAATCCAGTGGGCTATACGCCCAATGCAAGCGAGTATTTAGCTTGGCTCCAATGTAGCGCGGATAAGAATAAGTAATACTACAAACTCATGCCACGTTCGTTCATCATCTTTCTAAGATTGATCAAACCGTAACGCATTCTACCTAAAGCGGTATTGATACTACAGTTGGTCATTTGCGCAATTTCCTTAAAGCTCAAATTGGCATAATGTCTTAAAACAATAATTTCTCTTTGTTCTTCAGGAAGTAAGTCCACCAATTCTTGAATATTTTTATGTGTTTGACTACGTGTCATTTTGTAATCTGCAGCGTGGTCTGAAAATTTAATCACTTCAAAAATATCTTGGTCGTCGCTTGTTTTAATCGTTGGTGTACGTTTTACTTTTCTAAAATGATCGATACAAAAGTTGTGAGAAATGCGTAAAGCCCAAGGCAAAAATTTACCTTCTTCTGCGTATTTTTTTTGTTTGATGTTATCGATGATTTTAATAAAAATCTCCTGAATCAAATCCTCCGCTAAATAGCTGTCCTTCACCATAAATAAAATGGCGTTGTAAATTTTTTCTTGGTAACGGTCAATTAAGGTGTCAAAAGCGCGGGTATTTCCTTGTTGAAAGGACGCGATTAATTCATAGTCGCTTAGGAGTACAGTTTTGTTCATGCCTTGTTTTTTATAGTAGTTCGATAGGTTAGTATTGGAAAATTACTCGCAAAATGGGTCGTAAATTCATTTGTGGAAAACAAGAAATGGGTTCAAAAGCTATCCACATTTTTATTGGGAAAAGAAACTATCAAATCCTTGAACCAATTGCCTAGGATTGTGTTAATTTGCTATATGCTGGAGACTAAAAAAGTGAAAAAAGCCCCATCGGCAAGTAATGACATACAAGTTGTGGGTGCAAGGGTGCATAATTTAAAAAATGTAAACGCTTTATTCCCGCGGAACCAATTTATTGTGGTTACCGGGGTGTCGGGCAGCGGTAAATCATCTTTAACCATTGATACCTTATTTGCGGAGGGGCAAAGACGCTATGCGGAAAGCCTTTCCTCCTATGCAAGGCAATTTATGTCCCGTATGGGAAAGCCAGATGTGGATTATATCAAAGGCTTGTGTCCTGCCATCGCTATTGAGCAAAAAGTGGTAACACGTACCCCGCGAAGTACAGTGGGGAGCATGACTGAAATTTATGATTACCTCCGTGTATTTTATGCGCGCGTTGGTAAAACCATCTCGCCCATCAGTGGCCAGGAAGTTAAAAAGCAAGATGTGCAGGATGTACTGGATTTTATACAAAAAGGGAAAGCAGGAGACAAAATGGTGATCATTGTTCCATTCAAGCAACAAGCCAAAAGAGATATTCAGGAGGAGTTAAATATATTACTACAAAAAGGCTTCGCCCGTATTTACTTAAGGGCAGGTGGGGCATCTGTCAATGATAAAAAAGCAAAATCAGCGGAATCCACATCGACCATTTTAAGAATAGAAGATGCATTAGCAATGACCAAAGCAGAAATCACCAAATTGGTAAAGGCACATGATGTATATGTTTTAATTGACAGGGTGGTTGTAAAAGATTTTGATGAGGATGATATTCACAGAATAAGTGATTCTATTGGAACCGCTTTTTACGAAGGAGAAGGCTTATTATGGGTGGAGCAAAATGATACCATCTTAAAAACATTCAATAATAAGTTTACATTGGATGGTATTGAATTTGATGAGCCCAGTCCTAATTTATTTTCATTCAATAATCCATATGGGGCATGTCCCACCTGCGAAGGCTATAGTCAGGTATTAGGCATTGATGAAAATTTAGTGATTCCCAATCCAAACTTATCGGTGTATGATGGTGGAGTGGCGCCTTGGAAAGGAGAAAAATTAGTTTGGTGGAAGGATCAGTTTGTGAAGGAAGCTGGAAAGCTAGGGTTCCCAATACATCAACCAATTAATAAATTAACCAAAACGCAGGAAACCCAATTATGGAAAGGGATAGGTAAAGCGTTAGGGATTGATGCTTTTTTTGAAGATGTAAAAGCGCATTTGTATAAAGTGCAATTTAGAGTGATGTTAAGTAGGTATCGAGGCCGAACCAATTGTTCCGATTGTGAAGGATACCGTGTCCGCAAGGAAGCATTATATGTAAAAATAGGAGGTAAGCATATTGGAGAATTGTGTGCGATGCCAGTAAGAGATTTACAAATTTGGTTTACGGATTTAAAATTATCTGCGCATGATACGCAAGTAGCCAAAAGATTATTAATAGAACTTGAACAACGCATACAAACTTTAATGGATGTGGGTTTGGGTTATTTGACCTTATCTCGATTGGCCAATAGTTTGAGTGGTGGCGAAAGTCAAAGAATACAATTAACCAGATGTTTGGGAAGTAACTTAACCAACTCCTTATATATTTTAGATGAACCAAGTATTGGATTGCATTCAAGGGATACAGAAAGGTTAATTAAAGTTTTACAAAATCTAAGGGACTTAGGCAATACTGTGGTGGTGGTGGAGCATGATGAACAAATTATGCGACATGCGGATTATATTATTGACATGGGGCCATTAGCTGCACATCAGGGTGGAGAGATAGTTGCAGCAGGTAATGCAGTAGCATTGATCAAAGATAAAAACAGTTTGACGGGCAAGTATTTAAGCGGTGTATTATCTATACCTATTCCAGATAAAACAAGAGTGCCAAAACACTTCATAAAAATTGAAGGGGCTTACTTACATAATTTAAAAACCATTGACGTGCAATTCCCATTGCATAGTTTATGTGTGGTAAGCGGAGTAAGTGGTAGCGGAAAAACAACATTGGTTAAACAGGTTTTATACAATGCTTTATTAAAAGCCAAACAATTACCAACTGAAATTGTGGGTGGATATAATGCCATCAGTGGTGATTTACATTTGATAGATCAAATTGAAATGGTCGATCAAAATCCTATTGGTAAATCATCTCGCAGTAATCCGGTGACTTACATCAAAGCGTATGATGCCATACGAGATTTATATTCCAAACAAGCGCTATCAAAAATCAGAGGCTTTTTGCCTAAGCATTTTTCATTCAATGTGGATGGTGGCAGATGTGATACCTGTAAAGGCGAAGGGGAGCAATTGGTTGAAATGCAATTTTTAGCGGACGTGCATTTAACCTGTGAGGATTGCAATGGAAAAAGATTTAAGGAAGCAGTGTTGGAAGTGCAGTATAAGGGAAAAAATATTTATGAAGTATTGGAGATGAGTGTGGACGAAGCCATTGCATTTTTTAGTGAGGAAAAAAATATTGTATTTGCCATAAGTCCATTACAAGAAGTAGGATTGGGCTATGTGAAGTTGGGACAAAGTAGTAGTACCTTAAGTGGTGGAGAAGCTCAGCGCGTAAAACTAGCCAGCTTTTTAGGCAAAGGAAAAGCTAGCAATAAAATGTTATTCATTTTTGATGAGCCAACCACAGGTTTACATTTTCATGATATCCATAAATTATTAAAAGCATTTAATGCGTTGATTGAACAAGGACATTCACTCATCGTAGTGGAACATAATACCGATGTGATTAAAGTGGCGGACTGGGTAATTGATATGGGCCCAGAAGCAGGTGTGGATGGTGGAACCGTTGTTTATGCCGGAATCCCCAAAGGATTATCCAAATGCAAGGCCTCCCAAACCGGAAAGTACTTAGACTAGATTCTATGTAACTTATTTAAAATCAAGCTGTTATGTAAAATAAAGCAGCTGCATTTAAATTTCTTGTGTTATTTTTGTTGTAACTAAAAAATAGTTGCAATTTTGTATGACAAAGAAAAACAAACTACTAGAAAGGTTCTTAAGTGTTCCTAAGGATTTCACTTATGATGAATTGAAAACATTGTTACGAAGTTTAGGATATGAAGAAAGTAATCTTGGAAAAACTTCTGGATCAAGGGTTGAATTTTATAATGAAATCAATTACCATAAATTCAAAATCCATAAACCGCATCCAGGAAAAATTGTAAAACACTTTTATTTAAAAATAATTATTGAGGATTTAAAATCATTTGAAATTATATGAAAAACACATTAAGCTATAAAGGATTTCAGGGATCAGTAAGTTATAGTGATGAAGACCAGGTCTTATTTGGAAAAATTGAAGGCATATATGACACTATTATGTATGAGGGTACTTCAGTTACAGAAATAAAAGAGATGTTTAAAGAGGCCGTAAATGAATATATTGAGTCTTGTAAGCATTTCAAGAAGCCTTTGTTAAAAAGTTTTAAGGGATCTTTTAATGTACGCGTAAAACCAGAAATGCATAAAAAGGCAGCAATGCTTGCAATCATGAAAGGCATTAGTCTAAATCAATTGGTGCAAAATGCAAT
>DOMR01000059.1:0-120 GCA_003509845.1 Chitinophagaceae bacterium
ATTAGTAGTGCAGCTTTGTTAAATGCATTAGAATTACAAAAAAAGAAAATTGATAAAGCAAAATTTGTAGTGAATGGCGCAGGTGCTGCTGCAATGGCTTGTATTAAATTATATGTTGCA
>DOMR01000059.1:208-9702 GCA_003509845.1 Chitinophagaceae bacterium
TGATTTAGGCGTTGATCGAAAACCATTTGCAATAAAATCCGACAACATTACTTTAGCGCAAGCGATGAAAACGGCAGATGTGTTTTTAGGATTAAGTGTGGGCAATGTTGTTACCCCTGAGATGGTTTTATCCATGCCAAAAAATCCAATCGTATTTGCATTAGCGAATCCTGATCCTGAAATTGATTATGAAGCAGCAACCGCAGTGCGTAAGGATATTATTATGGCTACCGGTCGATCCGATTTTCCTAATCAAGTAAATAATGTGTTAGGGTTCCCTTATATATTCCGTGGTGCATTGGATGTACGCGCAAAATCAATAAATGAAGCGATGAAGTTAGCAGCGGTGAAAGCCCTAGCGGAACTGGCAAAATCTGCGGTACCTGATTTAGTGAACATGGCGTATAACCAACAAAGTTTAAGTTTTGGATCAGAATATATTATTCCAAAGCCATTAGATCCAAGATTGTTGAGCACTTTGGCACCTGCGGTTGCGAAAGCGGCAGTAGCATCGGGTGTTGCGCAACAAATCATCACCAATTGGGAGGAGTATGAAGTACAATTAAACAAGCGACTTGGTTTAGATAATCAATTAATGCGTATCATTAGTAACAAGGCGCGCCGCGATCCAAAACGATTGGTTTTCTCAGATGCAGAAAATATTAAAATATTAAAAGCGGCAAGTATTATATATGATGATGGTATTGCTTATCCAATTTTATTAGGAAATGAAACCCGCATAAAAAATATTGCAGCTGAAAATAATATTGATATTACTGATTTACCAATTATAGATATAAGAAGTGATGAGATGGAAGCGAAGAGAGAATTCTTTGGATCTATCTTATTTCAAAAAAGACAAAGAAAGGGCATCAATAAGTATGAGAGTTTAAAATTAATGCGCACACAAAATTATTTTGGTGCCATGATGGTGGAAACTGGTGAAGCCGATGCCATGCTTTCAGGATTAACTCGAAATTATGCAGAAGGAATTCGACCTGCGGTACAAATTATAGGAACTGAAGAAGGGGTTAAAAAAATTGCTGGGATGTATTTGTTATTAACTAAAAAAGGTCCATTATTTTTAGCAGATACCACTGTGAATATAAAGCCGACAGCAGAGGAAATTGCAGATATTACTTTAATGGTCGCAAAGGAAGTGCGTAATTTTAATATAGAACCTCGCATTGCCATGTTAAGCTATTCTAATTTTGGAAGTAGTGATACCGAGGAAGCAAAAATGATGGCGGAAGCAACAAAAATTGTGAAGCAACGCAATCCATCCTTAATTGTGGATGGTGAAATGCAAGGGATGTTGGCATTTAATAAAGATATTTTAAAGGAGAATTATCCATTTAGTGAATTAGTGGATGTAGATGTGAATGTGTTGATCTTCCCTAATTTAACTGCCGGAAATGTAGCTTACCATTTATTAAAAGAAATTGGTGGGGTAGATATTATTGGCCCCATTTTATTGGGATTGAAAAAACCAGTGAATGTATTACAATTAGGATCAGGCGTGAGAAATATAATTAATATGGCAACGGTTGCTGTAGTGGATGCGCAATTAAAATCGCGTGTGGATACAAATACAGAAGTACAAAGATCAAGCTGGTGGAAGCGATTAAAGAAAAGAAAAAAGTAGTATGAATTATTTCACCCATTTTGGTAAATACCTTTTGATGTTAAAGGGCATGTTTACTGCCACCGAAAACAAATTGATGTTTTGGCGGGAGTACATCAAGCAATGTGTCGATATTGGGTTGGGTTCCTTACCTATTGTTGTTATTATTTCCTTTTTTTTAGGTGCGGTTATGACCGTGCAAACTGCAGCACAGTTGGTAAGTCCATTAGTACCACTAAGTACCATTGGTATTATTGTTCGCGATGGAATGTTACTTGAATTTGCACCAACTATTTTAAGTATCGTATTGGCTGGTGTTGTGGGTAGTAAGATTGCCAGTGAGTTAGGTAATATGCGCATTTCTGAGCAAATAGACGCATTGGAAATTATGGGTATCAATACCAAGAATTATTTAATCTTACCCAAAATTTTAGGGGCATTTACGATGGTACCTATTTTAGTTGGCATATCAGCTGTTGTAGGAATTTGGGGTGGCTATGTAGTTGGTAATTATACTGGTTCAGTACCCTCTGAAATATTTTTAACAGGAATTAGGCAAGGTGTAGTCATTAATTATATGGTGATTGCACTTTATAAATCGATAATTTTCTCATTTATCATTAGTACGGTGCCTTGTTATTTTGGTTACAATGTAAAAGGGGGTGCACTTGAAATTGGTAAAGCGGGAACCCAGTCGGTGGTGGTAAGTTGTATATTAATTTTAATTGCAGATTATATAGTGGCAGCCATTGCTTTATAGTTTAACTTAGTAGTATAAATTATAGCAATGAAAATAAGCTTTCATGGCGCAGCGCGCACAGTAACCGGTTCCAAGCATTTAGTTCAATTGGATAACAATGAAAGTTTTTTGTTGGATTGTGGTTTATTCCAAGGAATGGGTAGGGATACGGATTCCTTAAATGCAAAATTTGGATTTGATGCAACCAAGGTTGATTATGTAATTTTATCTCATGCGCATATAGATCATAGTGGGTTACTTCCAAAATTAGTAAAGGAGGGATTTACGGGTACGATTTATTGTACGCCTGGCACAAGAGCACTCGCTGAAATTTTATTAGAAGATTCAGCAATGATTCAACGTGATGATGCTAAATATGGCAATAAGCGTCGCGCTAAACAAGGTTTACCCCCAATTGAACCATTATACGATATTGATGATGTAAACCTGACGATACCTTTATTTAAGGCAGTTGATTATAATACCCCAACAAAAATTTCTGATTCGGTAGAAGTTTTATTTACTGATGCAGGGCATATTATTGGTAGCGCCGCAGTAAGTTTAAAAATCAAGAATGGTGAAAATTTAGAGTCACTCACTTTTAGTGGTGACATTGGAAGGTATCGTGACATGATTCTTCGTTCACCTTCTGAATTCCCGCATGCTGATTATATCATCATTGAAAGTACCTACGGGGACAAGCTGCATGATTTAATTCACACTACGCCAGATGATTTATTAAAATGGATTGAATCCACTTGTGTGGAACAAAAAGGTAATTTAATTATTCCTGCATTTAGTGTGGGACGTACACAGGAAATTTTGTTTGAATTAAATCAATTGTCACTAGAAAAAAGATTACCCCATATACCTATATATGTGGACAGTCCTTTAAGTATGGAGGCGACAGAGGTATTAAAAAAATTCCCCAAATATTTTAATAAAAAAATTCAAAAGATATTGGAAGTGGATGATGATCCATTTGATTTTGAAGGATTGCGTTATATAAAATCCGTAGAGGAAAGCAAAGCATTGAATGAGGATTTACATCCCAAGGTAATTATATCGGCATCAGGTATGGCAGATGCGGGCAGGGTAAAGCACCACATTAAAAACAATATCAGCAATGCAAAAAACACCATTTTGTTAGTGGGTTATTGTGAGCCACATTCTTTGGGTGGGCGATTAATGAATGGTGCCAAGGAAGTCAAAATTTACAGTGAGTTATATGATGTGGTGGCCAAAGTAGGTTCCATTCGTAGCATGAGTGCGCATGGCGATTATGAGGACTTAATGCAATTTTTAGCATGTCAAACGCCTGATTTAGTGAAACAAGTTTTTGTGGTACATGGTGAGGCCGAGGTGCAGGACCATTTTGCGGAAAGATTACGTAAAAAAGGATTCAAGGAAGTGCATGCCCCTGAAATGCATGAAACCTTTGAGTTAAAATAGTTTAAAACAAATTTTGTGGCGTAAAAATTTTGTATTCAAATTTTTCGCAAGGATTGTTGCTTTGCTGAAAACTTTTTGCAACCGTATGGGCGCTCATTTTATTTGTATCAAACTGGGTAACGGCAATTTCGGTAATCTGCTTTTCGTTTAAATTTTCATTTACCCAACTATTTGCCAAATCATCATTTAAAATAGTGGGCATTCTGTTTTTTACATTGTGCACTTTGCGCATCAATTCATTGGCCTCGGTAGTTATTATTCCAAAGCTTTTTTTTACCTCGCCAGTTTGATGATTGGTCCAAGTGTTCCAAACCCCTGCCATATAAAAAATGGGTGCATCGTTCACTGAAATGCAATGCGGGTATTTTTCTTTATTAAGTTCCTGCCATTCAAAAAAGTGGGAAGCTAGTACCAGACATCTATTTGTATGAATTGTTGCTGCCGCTACTTTATTGGTAAGTAGTGTTTCGGCCTTGATATTGAGCGTAGTGTATTTTTTTCTTGATTCAAACAATTCCTTTTCATTACGCGCCCAATTGGGGATTAATTCCCAATGCATTAAGCCCGGTCTTAAAATTGGCTGGTTTACATTACCGCTTCGTTCATTGAATATAACTGGCCATTGGTCATAAGCAAACCCAGATTGAACTGGAATATCTAGGGCATCCAAGTCCAATACTTTGTCGCCTATTTTTATAGTTTGCTTTTTAGGAATTTTGATGCCAATGACGTAACACATGGGGTAAAAATAACAATAAAATTGTTCGGATTCTAGTGAACTAAAGATAAATTGCATATGTTATACAAATAAAGAATACCATGAAATCACTATCTATAATATTACTTCTTGCTGCGATATACTTTGTATTTCAATCATTTATCTCCAAATATGTGATTGATACTGAAAAGCAGGTATATCGGGTTGTCAAAAAAGAGGCTGATTTTGAAATTAGGTATTACCCCGAAGCTTTAATGGCAACCGTTTATTCAAAGGGGACCAATTATAAATCAGTTTCCAGTTCGGGTTTTAATAAATTAGCTAAATTTATATTTGGCGGAAATCAACAAAAGGAAAGTATTTCCATGACTGCTCCAGTGAGAATGAGTATAACAGAAAATGGATCAAGTATGAGTTTCGTTATGCCCCAAAAATATAACAATCAATCTTTACCAACCCCGAATGATCCAAATATCGAAATAAAAAAATCGCCCCCAGAATATGTAGCCGTTATTAGTTTTGGAGGGTATGCGACTGATGAAAAAATTGCTATTGCTTATCAAAACCTAGTTAATATTTTATCCGAGAAAAAAATTATTACCAAAGGTGGATACAAGCTTTTAGGATATAATGCACCCTATCAATTTATGGGTAGGACCAACGAGGTAATCATTCCAATAGAATGGACAGAATAGCTTTAATTTTCCCTTAATTTTACCGATTCAATATTGAGTATCATTTTAGGTAAATTTCAAACAATTATACCGCTCATTTGTTAAATATGTAAACGAAGAATTTATGCAATTGGAAGTAGAAAATTTAAAAGAAAAAATAAATGATGCAAGGGCTCAGTTGCTGTTACATCCGGTGTATGTTCAGATCAATAATTTAGACGGGCTAAAAAATTTCACCCAATTTCATGTATTTGCTGTTTGGGACTTTATGAGTTTATTAAAGTCACTACAAATTGGGTTAACATGTGTTACGCTGCCTTGGGTTCCAGTGGGTTCTGCCAATACAAGGTATTTAATTAATGAAATTGTGTTAGGAGAGGAGTCAGACGTGGATGAACATGACCATAGAATTAGCCATTTTGAATTGTATTTAAATGCAATGCGTCAAATGGGAGCGCCAACAAATTTGATTGACGCTTTAATCAATGAAATTAATTATGGACATTCTATTGAACAGGCCATTCAGCTTGCACCACTACCTAACAAAGTAAAAATGTTTTTACTGTACACTTTCGATATTGCTCAAAATGCGCCACTGCATGTTAAAGCGGCGGTATTTACATTTGGCAGGGAGGACTTAATTCCAGATATGTTTACTGCTATCTTAAATAAAATTTATAAAGATCATCCTGATCAAGTAGCCACTTTTAAATATTATATTGAAAGACATATTGAAGTGGATGGTGGCCATCATAGCCAATTAGCCTTGGAAATGGTCGCTGAACTTTGCGGAAATGATGCTGCAAAATGGGAACAGGCAACCAGCGCATCCTTGAAGGCTTTGGAAATGAGGGCGCAATTATGGGATGCTATTAATGAAAACAAAGCGCAATAGTTATTTTTCAATACTCGAAAAAACTAGGTCATTTAAAAATATAATAATCTGATCTTCATTTTTTGATTTACTAAAATCAGTTAAAGATGGAAGATTGTGCATAAAGAAGTTTTGCAAATGCGCTACTTCAATAATAGAAGATGCAAGTGAGTGGGGGTATTTGTATTTTGAGTTACATTCTAAAATAATTATACCCACTGTATTACACAAATCTTTATAAGGTTTAAAGTATTCTTGCTTGTTGTCTTGACTTACTTGTTTGGTTAAGTAGGCTTTTGAACCCTCTGAAATTAAAATTTGGTGTAATAATGACTCATCCACATATCCGGTCATTATATCATCCTCCACAGTGGTTGCTAATATGGTGATTACTTTTTTTAGCTTGGACACCGGATTCGTTACGTTTTTAGTTTGGTATCCGATTTGAAATTCCAACCATCCCCAATACCAGGAAATAATGTAAACCAATAACTTATGCTTGTTTTCAAAGTATCTATATACCCCTGCTTCGGTTGTGCCAATGGCCTCTGCTAATTTTTTGAAGGTAAAAGCCTCGAACCCATGCTTATGAATGAGTTCAATACTAAATTTGATAATATTTTTCCCTAATTCGGACTGTTCAGGGTCTCTTAAGTAAAGAGACGCGTTCATTTTAATCTGCACTTCTAGTTTCATAAAGGCGGGTGTCCCCATTTTTTACAAAAGTAGTTAAAATATTTTTACAATTATTTATGATAGTAATACTATTATTTAAAATATTATTACTATTTTTGTCTTATCAATTTAAAAATTAACCAAAATGAGTCTATTTAAACACATTAAAAACGATTTACCAGCAAGCATTGTGGTATTTTTTGTCGCTGTTCCCTTATGTTTAGGGATCGCACTTGCTTCTGGGGCTCCTTTATTTGCAGGTATCATAGCTGGTATCGTAGGGGGTATAGTTTGTGGGATCGCTAGTGGTTCTCCTTTAGGGGTTAGTGGCCCCGCTGCTGGCTTAGCCGTTATTGTATTAACCTCTATTGCTACTTTGGGAGGGTCTTATCAGGCATTTTTAACCGCTGTGGTTATTGCAGGATTGATACAATTGGCTTTGGGATATGCGAAGGCAGGGTTTATCGCCTACTTTTTTCCAAGTTCGGTGATTAAAGGCATGTTATCGGGAATTGGCTTATTAATTATTTTGAAACAAATACCCCATGCACTGGGTTGGGATAAGGACGTTGAAGGAGATGATGCTTTTTTACAAGCAGATGGTCAAAATACGTTTTCTGAAATAGCTAGAGCATTTGAATTTATCACACCGGGGGCGTTATTAATCGCTGGTGTATCACTTGCCATATTAATTTTATGGGATACGGTGCTTACCAAAAAACATAAAATATTTCAACTCCTTCAAGGACCAATCGTCGTAGTGGTATTAGGTATATTTTTTAACCTTGCTTATACGAATGGAATTTTACCTTTTAGTTTGAATGCGCAACAAATTGTATCTGTTCCTGTACCAAATTCAATGGCTGATTTTATTGGGCAGTTTACATTTCCAGATTTTTCAGTAATCACCAATTTGGAGGTTTGGAAAATTGCGATTGTTTTGGCAATTGTAGCTAGTTTAGAAACTTTATTATGTGTGGAAGCAACAGATAAATTAGATCCTGATAAAAGAGTTACACCTACCAATAGAGAATTAAAAGCACAAGGCTTAGGTAATATTGTATCCGGGTTAATTGGCGGATTACCAGTTACACAAGTCATTGTAAGAAGTTCTGCAAATATTAATTTTGGCGGTAAAACTAAAATGTCTGCCATATTGCATGGTGTATTTTTATTAATCAGTGCCATATTTATAGCGAGCTTATTAAATTTAATTCCATTGGCTTCCTTAGCGGCTATTTTATTGATGGTGGGTTACAAACTAGCGAAGCCAGATTTATTCAAACAAATGTATAAACTAGGTTGGGAGCAATTTATACCGTTTGTTGCAACAGTTGTTGCGATTGTTGCAACTGATTTGTTAAAAGGGATAACCGTGGGCATCCTATTTGGAATATTTTATACCCTAAGACATAGTTACCGTAACTCACACCATATTAAGGATAATGTAAGCGACCAAAATGGCAAAACAGTGCATCATATGGTACTTGCGGAAGAGGTATCCTTTTTTAACAAGGCAAGTTTGTTAAATACTTTTGATTCTATTCCTAATAATAGTAAGGTAATCATTGATTGTACTAACTCTAAATCAATTGCTTATGATGTTATTGAGATTATTAAAGATTTTGAATACAATGCAAAAACAAAATCTATTGAAGTGGAGAAAATAAATTTTAAGCCATAATATGATACTGTTAAAGCGGACTTTTTTATTGCTTGGGTTTATTGTCGTGATCAATAATTGTGTCATTGGTCAGTCGAATAATGTAGGTACTTGGTTTGTTTATTTTGGCAATCAAAAAATATATGACAAATGGAATATACAATCTGATTTCCAGTATAGAGATTATCGATTTTTGGGTCAAAGAAACCAATTTCTTGCTAGGGCAGGATTGGGTTATAATTTAAAACCGCAAAATCATAATTTGCTTTTAGGCTATGCCTATATTGCGACTAACGCTTATGATGAATTTGATAATAATACCAGTACAAAAATTGAACATAGAATTTATCAACAGTATTTGTATCGCAATAAGATAGGTTTAAATGCTTTGACCCATCGATTCCGGTTAGAGGAGCGTTTTTTTCCTAATGAATTTGGTTTAAGAGCAAGATATTTTATTTCATTACAAAAGCCTTTGGGAAGTAAAACTATCGCTAAAGGCAATACCTATCTATCAGCGTATAATGAATTGTTTGTCGATTTAAAATACGCAAAATTTGACCGAAACCGATTATATGCAGGTTTGGGGATTGGTATTAATGAGTCGATAAGGGTGGAGACCGGTTATATGATTCAGGCACAAAAAAATATTACCAGGGGGCAACTGCAATTAATACTCGTTAACAATTTGCCTTTTAAAAAACAACAATAAAAAATATAAAAATAATAATATGAAGACATTAACCAAAGAATTGCAATCTGCTATAACACCATCACTTGCATTGGAGCTAATAAAAGATGGAAATAAAAGATTTGTAAGCAATCTTAAAATAAATAGAAACCTTTTACAGCAAGCGAATGAAACATCTGATGGTCAGCATCCATTTGCCGTAATCCTAAGCTGTATCGATAGTAGAACATCGGCCGAGTTAATTTTTGACCAAGGTTTAGGGGATGTATTCAGCGTAAGGATTGCTGGTAATATTGTCAATGAAGATATATTGGGAAGCATGGAGTTTGGTTGTAAAGTGGCTGGTGCTAAAATTATTGTAGTACTAGGTCATACCAAATGCGG
>DOMR01000271.1 GCA_003509845.1 Chitinophagaceae bacterium
CGCTTTTAAAATAACCATGGGTGCCGCAGCTTCAAAACCCACACGGCCTTTAATACCAATAATGGTATCCCCCACATGTATATCACGACCAATGCCATAAGCACCCGCAATAGATTGAATATATTGAATCGCCTCAGTAGGATGTGCGAAAGATTGACCATTAACTTTATTAATTTCTCCATGTGCAAAACCAATGACCATTTCCTCCGAAGCGCCTTCCTTGGTCATTTGTGTTGGCCATGCACTTTCTGGCAATATTCCTTTTGAGTTCAGGGTTTCCTTTCCACCAACACTAGTACCCCACAATCCCTTATTGATCGAATACGCTGCTTTCTCAAAATTCATTTCCACCCCCTTGGCTTTTAAGTATTCAATCTCTGCTTCTCTACTTAATTGTAAATCACGAATAGGTGTTAAAATTTCAACACCTGGAATCATAATATTAAAAATCATATCGAATCTAACCTGGTCATTACCCGCACCTGTACTTCCGTGTGCAACTAATTTAGCACCCACTTTTTTTACATGCTCCGCGATGTGCAAAGCCTGACTTAATCTTTCAGCACTCACACTTAAAGGATAAGTATTATTTTTTAAAATATTACCATAAATCAGGTATTTAATAATGCTATCATAATAACCTTTTACTGCATCAACAGTGGTATGTGTTTTTACGCCCAATGCATACGCGTGCGCTTCTACTTTTTTTAATTCTTCCTCAGAAAAACCACCTGTATTCACAATCACACTATGCACTTCCAATCCTTTCTCAAGCGTTAAGTATTTAACACAATACGTAGTGTCTAAACCGCCACTAAATCCTACGACAACTTTTTCCATAATAATTATTTTTTTCTAAGCCAGCTTATGAATTTACTGTTATTGATTTTCGTAAATAAATTAGCAGCTTCATTTGTATCCGAAATCTCCCCAACCACTTCTTGTTGTTTTGTATCCTGTTTAGGCTCATATAACATGGCGGTACACATACAATTTTTTCGATCCTTGCTCATTAAAATATCGTAATTCACACAGCTTTTACAGCCTGCCCAAAATTCTTCATCATCTGTTAATTCACTATACGTCACTGGCTCATACCCCAATTCGCTATTTATTTTCATCACCGCTAAACCAGTCGTTAATCCAAAAAGTTTTGAATTTGGATACTTGTCTCTAGATAATTGAAAAATAGTGTGTTTAATTTTTTTCGCAATCCCCGTTTTACGATACGCAGGCGCAACAATTAAACCACTATTCGCAACAAATTGTCCATGTTGCCAGGCTTCAATATAACAAAAGCCCACCCATTCTCCAGTGGCTGTAACAGCGATGACCGCTTTACCTTCCTGAATTTTTTGGGATACATATTCCGGGCTTCTTTTAGCAATACCTGTGCCACGTGCTTTAGCTGAAGATGCCATTTCGTCGGTGATGTTTGTAGCATACACACTATCCCCACTATCGGCTATTCGAACTATAATGTTAGGTTCCAATGATGTAAATTAATTTAAATGAATGAACAGATTTGGCTGTAGAAATGAATATGTCGGGGATTTTTCCACTGATAGGGGCAACTGCCAATTGCTCGTCCTATCAGAATCCACGTCGGAAAAAGAACTTATCCAATCTTGGAAAGTTCATTGTCCTAATTCTGTTCAAAACAGGAACAGGTGCATTATTGGCACTTGTAAAAAGGGTATGTTGATTCGCCTGTTTCATTTAATAAGATCCTTGTTTAAGGAATGAGGTGTAAAAATATAAAATAATTAGATAAATAGGCCCCTTTTGACTCAAAAACTTGGCATTTGCCCCATTTATAGAACGATTATCCAGTAAAAGAATAGGTGTTAGTTTCCAACTAAGGCTTTTGAGGTGTAATTTTGTGCAATTAGAAATCTAATACAACTATTATGAGAAAACAATTCATTACAAGCATCATGAGTATAAGCTTGTTTTTAATCGCTTGCGGCAACCCAATGGATGATACAGCAAATAATGCAGCCACTAGTGAAACAACCGCCAATATGGCTACAGATACAGCAATTGAAAAAACCTATGACGTTAAAATATTGGACAACAAAAAAGATCCTACATGCGGAATGCCAGTTACGGCAGGCGTAAGCGATACGGCACACTATAAAAATAAAGTGATCGGATTTTGCGCTACTGAATGTAAGGCAGAATTTTTAAAAAATCCTGAAGCGAATATTGCAGCAGCTGAATTAATAAAATAATTCGGGATTTGATTCACTATTCATTGCTTTAATTAGTCAATGAGTGCAGCGAAGCAATATTCGCTAAATTTATAATTGCATCCTGGATTAATTACTGTCGCTACAAATTATTTTAAAATAGTTTGTAGCTTTTTTTTTATGGCATTTGCCATCCGATAAAATCCAAGATCCGTTAAATGAACACCATCTACGGTGCCTTCTCCATCCTCCCCAATAAGGCCTTTGGAAGGCAAGTAATAAATATTTTTATCCCCCTCATTTTTTAAAGTAGTGTACGCTTTATTAAAATGCTGGTTGACTAATTTAATTTTTTCATCCATGCTAGATACAAAACGCGCAAATGGATAATCTATTTGTTCAACTAAAAGTATCGGAGTGGTAGGTTTGTTTTGTCGAAGTAATTTTAAAAATGGTAAAGTCCGCTCAGCAGCCATTGCTGGTGTTAAATTTGGACCACAATCAATGACATAACAAGCTGCATCCATATGAGACATAATCACGGCCAACATGGAATCTAAAAGTCCATTACCGCTAAATCCTAAATTAATGGTTTCCCTTTGTAAGCCGCGTTCAATAATAGCTGGATAAGCCATACCACTGCGCATTGCCGAAGCACCTTGCACAATACTAGTGCCATAAAATACAATTGGTTTTTTATTGGCAAAAACGGAATTGGTCACATGTTGAATCATTGCATTTGAATCAATGCCTATTACTACAGAATCAGTGGTTTCATAGTCAGGGAGATACATTAAAAATTGCTTGACACTGCCATCTAGGCCTTTAATGATGGACGCCTCTTGATACACCGGGTTGTTGGGTTTACCAATACCCACATAATACCATTGCTTATTATCCAACGCATATAAATCAACACCCTTAACAAGTGTAGCTGCTACATGCGGGTAGCTTGCCTTATCTCCCGTTTTCCATTTTGCGCTTATTTGTTTTGAATTGGATTCAAAATAAATAGCAATGCCAGTAGAGTTGGTACTAAATTGCCAAACCGGCTTTCGCAATAGCGATTCCAAACTATCTGGAAAACGACGGTAAGTAGTTTGATTCGGGAAAGCCCTTCCTAAAATGGTAAGTCCTTGAATGGAATGAAATTTTATTGGCTGCTGCGCTGCACCTATAAAAACAAATAATAGTGCAGCAAATAATAACTTAAATTTTTTCATAATTAAACTTTGCAGTCTAAATATAATAAAAAAACAAGCGAAATACAATCTAATAAGTGGTCGCAAGCAAATGCCTAACTAAACAGATAGGCAATATCATCTTTGGTTAATGATTTTACAAAACCATCCTCATCTGAAATCAAATCCTTTGCCAAGGAACGTTTGCGATCCTGCAATTTTAATATCTTATCCTCTACTGTATCATTACAAATCATACGATACGCAAATATATTTTTTGTTTGCCCAATACGATGCGTACGATCAATCGCTTGTTGTTCAACCGCCGGATTCCACCAAGGATCAACAATATATACATAATCAGCTGCAGTTAGGTTTAATCCCACGCCACCTGCTTTCAATGAAATTAGGAATACCCTGCAATTATCATCATTTTGGAAACGTTCAATAGCGCGTTCTCTTTCCTGAATGGAACTACTTCCATCAAAATATTCATAATCAATGCCCAATTTGGTAAGCTCTTCTTTAATTAAAGCAAGCATGCCTAGGAATTGTGAGAAAACCAATGCTTTATGCCCGCCAATATTCTCAGCAATTTCACGCGTAAGCTCATCTAACTTAACAGAAGCATTTGGATAATTCTCCTCTTTTAAAATAGCAGGGCTATCACAAATTTGACGGAGTTTCATTAAACCTTGCAAAATAGATAGTTGTGATTTTTGAATCCCTTTTTCCTCTACCATACCTATCAACTTATCTCTATAATCGTTACGATAAGCTTCATAAATTTTTCTTTGTTCATCGCCCATCTCACAATACAATACCATTTCTTGCTTTTCTGGCAAATCCTTTGCCACC
>DOMR01000067.1 GCA_003509845.1 Chitinophagaceae bacterium
ACTATAAATAATTTATTACCAGGTGTACCTTGTACGGCAACGGTTTTAGTGACTTCAAAAACATTAGATCCTGTAAGTAAAACTTACAAGTCGTTTTCAAAAACATTTAAAATAGCAAGAAAATAAGTTATTGTTATAACCCCAATTGTAAAATCCCTTGTTAGTTATTTACTAGCAGGGGATTTTTTTGCAATAGCTTCAATCGCATTCACCAATTTATCTAAATCTTGTATTCTAGTATACACATGCGGTGTTATACGAACGCAACTCACGTTGTCCCATACAATACCTACTGTATGTATTTTATAATTTGTAAATAATGCGCTATCTAATTCACCAGGAGTCATACCATCCACGCTTACCCCACATATTGCGCAAGAAAATGCATCTTTTAAAGAGGTGTTAATTTTTACTTTAGGTATTTCTTTCACCCTAGTTGCCCAATAATTTTTTAAGTAGCGAATACGCTCTTCTTTTCTTTTGCTTCCAATAGCCGTATGGAAATTGATGGCTTCGCCGATACCTTGTTCAATAGGAAAGCTTCTAGTGCCCAATGTTTCAAACTTACGTATATCCGTTCCTTTGGGATTATCATTGCAAACCAGTGGCCAAATTTTTTCGATATTTTCTTTTTTAATCCAAAGCATCCCACTTCCAATAGGAGCTGATAAAAATTTATGTAATGAGGTACCAAAATAATCACAACCTAATTCTGGGATTGTAAAGTCCATTAATCCAAAACTATGCGCACCATCAACAATAGTTTCAATACCATGCTTTTTTGCCAATGCACATAATTTTTTTACAGGCATAATTTGTCCCACCCAATTCACCATATGGGTGATGTGAAATATTTTTGTTTTAGGTGTAATTGCATTTTCATACATACGCACCATCTCATCCTCGTTCTCGCTTGGAAATTTAAAATCCAGTTGCTTATAAACGATACCTTCTCTGGATGCTCTTTGTTTCCATGCGTTGATCATGTTTGGATAATCAAACTTACTTCCTACAACTTCATCACCTGCTTTTAAGTTTAATCCAAAGATGACGGTATTTAATGCCTCGGTAGCATTTCGATTTATAGCTATTTCTTCCGGATCGCATCCTGCCAATTGTGCTAGTTTGTACCTTAAGGGTTCTCTTCCTTGATCTAGTATGCGCCACATATAATAGGACGGGCCTTCATTGGACATTTTATTAAATCTTTCTACTGCCTCTTGCACAATTCTAGGGCTTGGACATACACCACCATTGTTTAAATTAATCAAAGAGGGACTTACGGTGTAACCTTGTTGAATGACACTCCAATAATCCTCGTCCATCGCTAACTCCTTTGGACTGAGCAATTTTTTTTGCAAATTGATATGTTCAAATTCAGCTGCATGTGCTTGGTTGAATAAACTATTTGCTGAAAAGGCACCTGCCATTAAGCCTAGGTGTTGGATAAAGTTGCGTCTATTAGCCATATACTATAATTGTATAGGTAAGTTAAAAAATAATTCGCGTATTAGTGTATACAAATATAGCTTGTTACCTAAAGTATATGATGACCAAAGTTCAAATTTGCATAACTAAAACTTAGGTAAGCTATATCCGTTTTGGTAGGCTTTGGTAAAATATTCTTTATTGATCGCAGCATCTGTAAATAATTTCTTGTTGTCATCCCAGTTTACCTTTTGACCTGAACGATAAGCGATATTACCCATTTGTGCAATGGTCGCAATATGTGCACCATCTTCAATAGAGCAATGTAAACTTTGTGGTGTATTGTTTCGGATGGCATTGGTAAAATTTAACCAATGTAATTCTACGCCTTTGTCTTCACTTTTATGTTTTGCTATCGCCACTTTATTTTTGGATTGTCTTTCTTCAATTACTTCCCAACCGCCTCTGTCTAAAATTAGCGTACCGTTATTACCAATAAAAGCAATACCGTGATCGCGCCCATAAGAGCCATTGTCAATACCCATGGCTGAATCCCATACCAAATTGAATTTATCAAATTCATATAAAGTAGTTAAGGTATCTGGTGTTTCTTCCGCTAATTCAGGATAAGCAAATTTGCCCCCTAAAGCACTGACACTTTTTGGATTACCTGCTTTCATACCTTGAATGGCATAATCTAATAGATGCACGCCCCAATCTGTCATCAAGCCACCTGCATAATCCCAAAACCATCTAAAATGAAAATGAAAACGGCTTGCATTAAATTCCTGAGTGGGTGCTGGACCTAACCAGGTTTTATAATCAATCCCTGCAGGCACCGCACTATTCGCTACCACTGGTTGTGGGCGCATCCAACCCTGATAACACCATACTTTTGTAGTACGTATGTTACCTAATTGTCCAGAATGTACCACATCCAATGCATCCTTAAAATGTTTTTGACTGCGTTGCCATTGTCCTACTTGCACAATACGATTATACCTATTTTTTGCAGCAACCATTGCATTACACTCGCCAATAGAGTTACCTGCAGGTTTTTCAACATACACATGTTTCCCAGCGGAACAAGCATTGATCATTTGTAAGGCATGCCAATGATCGGGTGTACCTACAATTACAATATCAATATCTTTTCGGTCTAAAATTTTTCTGTAATCACTATAGGTATCAATTTTTTGAACGCCTGGTTGTTTGATTAAAAGTTCTGCTTTTCGTTTATTTAAAACATTTTCATCTACATCACATAAAGCAACCACTTCAAGGTTAGGAACAGAGAGTGCAGCCATGGTATTGGCCCATCCCATGCCATTCACGCCAATAGTGGCAACACGTAATGTATCTGTATTGAAAATTTTACTATTGGCAAATATATTTGACGACATTAATGCCCCAGAGGCTAAAGCAGTATTTCTTAAAAAGATGCGACGGCTGTTCATATGCAATTCGTTTTATAGTTTTAAAATAAGTCCTATGTTAAATATAATTATTTTTTTGTTAAAATGGTTATCCAGCTAAATTTTGATATTAAAGGCCATTTAGCGGTATTCTTTATATTAAAATAGTCCATAAAATAGTTTTTTAATAAAGTCTACTATTTTAATAGACTATATTAAATTTCCCCTATCTTTGTAGGGTCATGTGGCCGAGGGGTGAGGCAAGGGTCAGCAAAACCCTTAACGATGGTTCGATCCCATCTATGACAACTTGGTTCTGGTTTGAGCAAGCAATCGTTAAGTACGGGCGGTGTTTCTACACTGCCCTTTTTTATTTTTACAAATACTACTGTAAATTTTCATAAAGACGGGTATAATTTAGGCGAATTGAATTTCTTTTTTATTTAGTGATTATAACTTTATTGTAATGACTAAATAGGTAAAAACATAGCTAAATAATCCAAAAATCTTAAGTAAATTGCTGCATATGCATATAATTCGATGGGGCATGATTGGTTGTGGAAGCGTCACTGAAGTTAAAAGTGGTCCAGCATTTAACAAAGTGCCTAATTCTAAATTAATGGCGGTCATGAGACGTAATGCTGAAAAAGTAAAAGATTATGCACAACGTCATCATGTTCCTTTTTATTTTACCGATGTTGACGATTTAATTAATCATCCCGAAGTGGATGCGATATATATAGCAACACCTCCTAAATTTCATGCAGCCTATGCGGAAAAAGCAATGAAGGTTGGCAAGCCGGTGTATGTTGAAAAACCGATGGCATTGAATGTCGCTGAATGTGAAACCATGCAGCAAATTTCAAACACCACAGGTGTGAAATTAGTTGTGGCACATTATCGTCGCGCGCTTCCCTTATTTTTAAAAGTAAAAAGTTTGTTGGCTGAAAATTATATTGGTTTTGTAAAACAAGTCAATATTAAAATGTTCAAGCAACCGAGTCCCAATTGTGGTTCCGCCGATAATTGGCGTGTATTCCCTGAACTTGCAGGCGGCGGCTTATTTTATGATTTGGCACCACATCAATTGGATTTGGTATTTTTTTATTTTGGAGATGCAATCAGCTATCACGGAAAATCCGAAAATAAGGCAGGATTGTATCCAGCCGAAGACAACGTACAAGGCACTATGCAACTCAATAATAATATTGTGTTTAATGGCGAATGGGATTTTACCGTTTCGGCGGAATTAGAGAAAGATGTTTTTGAAATTATAGGGGAACATGGTAAAATTTCGTTTCCCGTATTTGGTAATGATATAACCATTGAAAAAAATGGGAAGGAATCAGTAATACATTTTGATCCCCCTATGCATAACCAACAAAATTTAATTGAGCAGGTGGTTGAATATTTTTTAGGCAATGGCGTAAATCCTTGTTCTGCAATAGATGCGCTACAATCGATGAGGGTGATGGAAGCCTTTGTGTATGGCGCTAATAAATAGTTTATATTTATAATATTAAAATTACATTTGGGCATCATTTATAAAATCTCGAATCATGGTTAGATATTGTTTTGCAGTTGATTTAAAGGACGATCCTATTGCTATTGCTGCTTATGAGGAATACCATAAGTCAGTGTGGCCTGAAATCATTAAATCAATCAAGGATGCCGACATTCATGTGATGGATATTTACAGGGTATCCAATCGTTTATTTATGATTATGGAAGCAGGAGATGATTTTAGCTTTGAGAAAAAAGCGGCCATGGATGCCTCCAATGATATTGTGGTTCAATGGGAAAAATTATTGTGGGATTATCAACAAGCACTACCCAATGCAAATCCTGGTGAAAAATGGGTTTTAATGAATAAAATATTTTCTCTGTAAACTTTGGTCAATTCAACTCGCTTTTATGAAAACATTAATTAATTGGCTTTTATTTATAGGGGTAGTTACCGTTAATGCATTGGCAAGTATTTTACCTATTAATGGATACAATACAGGTCAAATTTCTGCCTTTTATCCAAACTATTTTGTGCCTGCTGGGTTTACATTTTCTATTTGGGGGCTTATTTATTTATTTCTATTATGCTATTCAATTACGCATACTTATTTTTCAATTAAAGAAAAAGAGTTCCCAGTCATTAAAAAATATTTAGATCAAATTACCCCATGGTATTGGGCTACTTCTGTTTTAAATATATCTTGGATTTTAGCTTGGCATTATTTACAAATATTTACAAGTGTCGTTGTCATGATTGCATTTTTGATGGTGTTAATTCAAATATTTATTTATACGAGAAGTCTTTCAAATGATATTAAGTTAATTCATCGCATTTTTATTATTGCCCCTTTCACTATTTATATTGGTTGGATTAGTGTGGCCACGGTTGCTAATATTTCTGCATTATTGGTTAATTTGCAATGGAATGCCTGGGGAATTGCTCCTGAGAATTGGGCTGTGATGATGATTGCTATTGCAATTATACTTGCTTTTTGTTTTTCGTTTTTTTACGACTCTATTGCCGCACCCTTAGTTATTGCTTGGGCACTATGGGGTATTATGAATGGGCAGGGAGGAAGAATTGAACTCATTCATATACTATGTTTAATAGGGATGTGCGTTATCCTCATCCTATCACTCCGACTACTTATTGTAAAATATATTTTAGTGCGGTAGCTTTTCTTGAAAAAAGCCATAGGTCCAAGTACCTAGTAATGCACTTGCTAATCATTATTGAAAGAATTGTTCAATAAAAATAACACTGGCCATTATTAATACAAACCAGCCGAATCCTTTTTTAAGTTTTTCGCCATCCATTTTTTTATTAAGGTAATTACCGATGATAATCCCAAGTGTAGCTAATAAAACAATAACGATTAAAAAATTCCAATCAATGGTGGTATGTGATATATCGCCAATAAACCCCACAATGGATTTGATACTTATAATAAAAATAGAAGAAGCGATTGCTTTTTTCATCGGAAGCTTTCCCAAAATAACCAATGCGGGGATGATTAAAAATCCACCACCTGCACCTACAATACCTGTTAACATGCCCTCGCCAAGTCCTACCATCATTAAAGCGAATCCATATACGGGCAAAACTCCTTCAACTTCTTTTTTGTTTTTGCCTAAAATCATGGATAATGCTGAAACCAACATTAAACTCGCAAAAAACAACATGATAAAATTACTTTTACTTATTAAAGTATTGCCAAGATGAATGGTATCTGGGATATTTGGCAAGAAAAATTTTCGTGCAATAAACACACCAATAACTGAGGGTATCCCGAAAATGATGATCGTTTTAATATCGACCAATCTTTGTTTCATTCTTGAAATAATACCTGCAATACTACTCAAACCTACAATACATAAAGAGTAGGTGGTTGCTAAAATTGGATTCACCTGAAACAGGTATACTAAAACAGGTACTGTTAAAATAGAACCGCCACTTCCAATAAGGCCCAATGAAACCCCAATTAAAATAGATGCGAAATAGCCGACTACTTCCATGTTTGATTAGTTTTTAGCAAAAATCAGAATTAAGCATTACAAGATATGTACTATTAGTCACTTAGTAAATTTTTAGTGAAATAGGGGGGATAAAATTTTCTGCTCAAAAGTGATTTTTGTCACGCTTTAAGCTAATTTTATAGTATATTTTTACAGTTGATATAAAATATCTGATTATGAAAATAGAACAAATTTATACGGGTTGTTTGGCACAAGGTGCTTATTACATCATGAGTGAAGGCGAAGTGGCAATTATTGATCCATTAAGAGAAGTCGATCCCTATATTCAAAAAGCAAAATTGGATAAGGCTAAAATAAAATATGTTTTAGAGACCCATTTCCATGCTGATTTTGTATCTGGGCATATTGATTTAGCAAAAAAAACAGGGGCTAAAATTGTTTATGGCCCAACGGCAGCTCCGGCTTTTGAATTTCATTCAGCTAAAGACAATGAGGAAATTTTATTAGGCAAAGTTAAAATTAGGGTATTACATACGCCGGGCCATACCATGGAAAGTACCTGCTATTTATTAATGGATGAAAATGGTAAGGAGGTAGCTTTATTTAGTGGCGATACTTTGTTTATTGGAGATGTGGGTCGTCCTGATTTGGCACAAAAAATAAAAGAAGAACTAACACAAGATATATTAGCAGGTTACTTATATGATTCTTTGAGAAACAAAATCATGCCATTATCAAACGACATTGTTATTTATCCGGCGCATGGTGCAGGCAGTGCTTGTGGTAAAAAAATGAGTAAAGAAACCCAGGATACTTTAGGTAATCAAAAGTTAACCAATTATGCTTTAGCTGCAGACATGACCAAGCCAGAATTTGTTGCTGCTGTTTTGGATGGATTGGTAGCGCCTCCTGGATATTTCCCATTGAATGTAATGATGAATATTCAAGGCTATGATAGTATTGATCAAGTATTAGCGCGCGGACAACATGCAATGAGCCCTGCTGCATTTGAAACTGCAGCCAATGAAACAAGTGCTTTAATTTTGGATACGAGAGATGCGCAAACATTTGCAAATGGCTTTATCCCTAATTCAATCAATATTGGAATTGATGGAAGTTTTGCTCCTTGGGTAGGCGCGATGATACCTGATATTAAACAAGAAATTTTATTAGTCGCCGAACCCGGTCGAGAAACTGAAATTATCACCCGACTAGCACGTGTTGGTTACGATTTTACCATTGGATTTTTAGCTGGCGGATTTGAAGCATGGAAAGCGTCAGGAAGGGAGATTGATGAAATAAAATCTATTTCAGCAGATGAATTAGCCACAATTCAAAAACAAGATGCAGGCATTAATATATTAGATGTTCGTAAAGCGTCAGAATATAAGAGCGAACATGTAAAAGGTACATTAAATGCGCCGCTTGACTTTATCAATGATAGTATGGCTGCAATTGAAAAAGATAAAACCTATTATGTTCATTGTGCTGGGGGGTATAGATCTATGATTTTTGTATCCATTTTAAAAGCAAGAGGCTTTGATCAATTAATTGATGTGAAGGGGGGATTCAAGGAAATAAAGGAGTCTGGCCAGTTTAAGCTCACAGAATATTCCATTCCCACCAGTTTGTTATTATAAGGGGCGCCTGAGTTTAAGTCCTTAAATAATTAATAATTTCTTACATTCATGTAAATTATTAATTATGAAAAATACAGCTCGTCTAATTTTCCTATTATTTACGATGGTATTTTCTTTTCACTTTTGCTATGCGCAAAATGATATCAAAGAACACAATATTGTTATTCAATTAAATACTGCAGATACCAGTGCCTGGTCCTCCACCATAGGTAATATAAAAAATATTCAAAAGGCATGGCCTAATCATCTTCATATTGAAGTGGTAGTTCATGGCAAGGCAATTAATTTACTAGTGAAGGATAAGACTTATTTCGCCAGTGACATAGCTGGCCTAACCAAGGAGGGTATTGTATTTTCGGCTTGTGAAAACACCATGCGTAAGTATAAAATTACAAAGGCTGATTTATTATTAGAAGCAAATATGGTACCATCGGGTGTGGTTGAAGTAATTATGAAACAGGAGCAAGGATGGCGTTATTTAAAAGCGGGGGTTAACTAATTGCAGATGTTAAAAAAGTTTATTTACATCATAGGTTTTATATATCTTATTGGTAACGGGATATATAGGGAATATAAATTCGGAAATGCATATATTGAACAAAGTGCCCAAATGGATATAAATAAAACGGACAGCAGTGCTTGGGTGGGCGCTTCGCAATATCAAATTCCTTTGGATACGAATCAAAATGGGCCACTCATCAGGTATGGTTATGAGTTGGTCGCACATACATCAAAATATTTAGGGCCTAATGGAATAGTGCAACATTCCACCAACGGAATGAATTGCCAAAACTGTCATTTAGAAGCTGGCACCAAACCCTGGGGTTTGAATTATGGTGCTGTTTTTTCAACCTATCCAAAATTTAGAGAACGCTCTGGATCTATTGAAACTATTTATAAAAGAATCAATGATTGCATGGAGCGTAGTTTAAATGGAAGGGCTTTAGATACAAATTCAAAAGAAATAAAAGCAATTTATGCTTATATAAAATGGTTAGGGGAAGGAGTACCCAAAGGAAAAAAAGTAAGGGGCTCGGGGATTGAACTAATTCCACAACTTGCTGTAGCTGCGAATCCTCGGAATGGCTTAAGTGTATACACACAATACTGTCAAAAATGTCATGGCTTGAACGGCGAGGGGGTATTGAATGAAAAAGGAAATAGCTATGAATACCCGCCACTTTGGGGCGCACACAGTTACAATGATGCTGCAGGTATTAATCAGCTTTCAAAATTAGCAGGGTTCATCAAAAACAATATGCCCAATCCGGTCAACTATCGTAATCCCACTTTAACAACACAACAAGCTTGGGATGTAGCAGCTTATATTAGCTCCCATTCAAGACCTACCAAGGACAAATCCAAGGACTGGCCAGTGCTTGCAACCAAACCGTTTGATTATCCTTTTGGCCCTTATGCAGATACTTTTTCAGTAACGCAACATAGATACGGTCCCTTCGAACCCATACAATTGGCAAAGTTGGCAAAAAAATAAAAGCCTCCCCGAATAAACGAAGAGGCTTGTGCCAAATTTATTTTTACTTATTTTTTCCTTTCAATTTCTTTATTCAACTCTTCAATATCAACAGACCTTTCTGTGTGATCTCCCAATAAATATTTTGAAAAGTAATCGGCTGTTTTCCAGAACCAATATTCACTCATGTCTCCAAACCCATGTCGTTGTGTAGGTAAAATTAACATGTCAAAGCGCTTATTGGCCTTGATTAAAGCATTCACCACACGAAGGGTGTTTGCAGGATGAACGTTATTATCAATTTCTCCGTGAATCAATAATAGTTTTCCTTTTAAATTTTTTGCAATGTCTGGGTTTTTATCAATCATATAAGAGAAGGTAGTATCCCCTTTATCAGAAATATTTTCTTTCACCCCATTGTGTTTTTCACTCCACCATCTATTGTAAACACTATTATCATGATTACCAGCATTGCTTACTGCTACTTTAAAAATATCAGGATAAGCAAACATAGCTGCGGTACTCATAAAACCGCCACCACTATGACCGTGGATGCCCACTTTATCACGATCAATAAAGGTAAATCGGTCAGCTAATTGTTCAATTGCTGCTTTTTTATCCGCTAATCCATAGTCTCTTAAATTGCCATAACCATAATTGTGATACCACTTACTGCGTGCAGGATGTCCCCCTCTGTTTCCAATGGTTACCACTACAAATCCCAGTTGGGCCAAGCGATCAATACGATCCATTCCCTTACTAAAACTTTTATTTACGGATTCTGTTTGAGGTCCAGGATACACATATTCAATAATTGGATACTTTTTAGTACTATCAAAATCATAAGGTTTATACATAACACCAAAAATATCAGTAATGCCATCATCTGCTTTTACTTTAAATGTTTCTGGAAATTTATAACCTGCTGAAAATAGGGAGCTTAAGTCAGCTGATTCCAAGTCCATTAATTTTTTCCCTTCAGCTGAATATAATGCCGACGCCGGTGTTGCATTAACGCGAGATGAATTATTTACAAAATAATTTTTCTTATCGTTCATACTAAAGTTATTGTCAAAATTTCCAGGGTTCAATAATTGTAAACCTGTGCCATCAAAGTTCACTTTGTATAAATGCAAATAGTAAGGATCCTCCTTAGTGTTGTTATTGACATTTTCTCTGCCGTTCGCTGAAAAGTAAACCACTCTTTTATCTTCATCAATGGATACGACATCTTCAATATGCCAAGGACCTTGGGTAATTTGATTTTTTACTTTTCCCTCTTTGTCATGTAAATACAAATGTGCCCAGCCATCACGTTCGCTCCATTCAATTATTTCCTCGCCATTCTTAACCAATCCTGGTTTTTTAATTTCAACATAAGTATTTAAACTTTCTTCAATTAATGTTTTTACGACACCCGTATTAATATTAACAATACATTGGTCAATTTTTTTCAAATCACGACTGGTGCGCGCTAAATAAAGCTGATCATTAGTACCTAACCAAATATTTGGCCTATGTTCATCGTCTCTGGCATTTACATTGGCTGTTTTATTCCAAACAGCAACATCTTGATTTTTAAATAAGGATACATCTATTTCTTTATAGCTAAATGCAGTCATATCAACAATCATCAAATGGTCCATCGGCGCTTCTTTTTCGCCGGGCATCCAATACTTATAAGTTTCTAGCGTTGGTCTTGGCTCAGCGATACTATTGATTACCCATAAATCTTTTACTTTGCGATTATCCACTTTAGTGATTGCGAGATGTTTGCTATTCTCACTCCATAAGCCATAAACCGACTTTCTTTTATTTTTATTTTTTTCTACATCTGCATTGGTTTCACCACCACCGCCATAAGCGCTTTCGCTATGCCAGCTGTAATTTTGAATACCATCTTTGGTGATAGCGTGTTCAACAATTGTACTATCCTCGTCATTCAAAATAGCCTTATTGAAATTTTCTTTGTCCATATAAAACAAATTATAATTTCTTCCAAATACCACTATTTTTTCATCGGGTGAAATGTTTGCCCAACTTGGTTTACGTTTTGGTTTTTTAAATCCAACCAATTCATTGAGCTGCTCTGTAATAAGGTTGTATTCAAAATAAAATATTTTTTTAATTTTTTCTGGTTTCGCGTCTTTCTTAACAACCGCATCTTTGTTTATTTCAATGGTACTTTTTACTTCAAACTGAATCCAATTTTCATCTTTGATGAATTTTAAAGAATCAATTGGTAGGTGCTGTCCATCAAATGGGTCCTTAATTATTTTAGTTAATTCGGCTGCAATCTTGTCTCTATTAAACATTGCCTTTTTTTCTCCTTTTACAGGGTCCACAATATTCCATTGTTTGCCTTCACTGGTTTCGTAAGTATACCAAAACTTATTTGAAAGCTTTAGCCAATGCGGATCAATTGACAATGAAAAAATCATTTTGTCTAATTTTTTAGGAGCGAACCTGGCTGCTAAAAAGTAATTTGCCTTTTGCTGACTCATGGCCAAAAAGGGTAGGAAAAGAATAATAAGTAAAATGTGTTTACGCATAGTATAAATTTGTGCTAGAAAATTACCAAATAAGTACTAATCTACCTACTTGAACCCTTGTTTTTTTATAAAAGGTAATGCGCTAATGAAATATGTTTTAAATTAGACAAATTGTTTTTTATGAAATATAAGTTTCGTTATTACATGACAATTATTTTGATTGTCAATGGCTTAATCTTGAATGCACAGGTAGCTAAG
>DOMR01000267.1 GCA_003509845.1 Chitinophagaceae bacterium
ATAAATTCAAAGAAACGAACAACGTGATCAGGATCGCCTTTAAAGCGTTTGCGTAATTCAGGATCCTGTGTAGCAACTCCAACAGGGCAGGTGTTCATATGACACTTACGCATCATGATACAACCTTCTACAATTAATGCTGCTGTTGCAACGCCCCATTCTTCTGCACCTAATAATGTTGCAATGGCAATATCTCTTGCAGTTTTCATTTGACCATCAGCTTGCACGACAACACGACTACGTAATTTATTTTTTACTAAAGTTTGGTGTGTTTCAGCCAAACCTAATTCCCAAGGAAGTCCGGCATGTTTAATGGAACTTAATGGAGAGGCACCTGTGCCGCCATCAAAACCTGCAATTAAAACCACATCTGCTTTTGCTTTTGTAACACCAGCAGCAATAGTTCCAACCCCTGCTTTACTTACTAATTTTACATTAATACGTGCGGCACGATTTGCATTTTTTAAATCAAATATCAATTGCGATAAATCTTCAATCGAATATATATCATGATGGGGTGGTGGTGAAATTAAACCTACACCCGGAGTCGCATGTCTTGTTTTTCCAATCCAATCATCTACTTTATCACCTGGTAATTGTCCGCCTTCACCTGGCTTTGCACCCTGTGCCATTTTTATTTGTAATTCATCCGCCTCTGATAAGTAATAACTTGTTACACCAAAACGCGCACTGGCCACTTGTTTAATGGCGCTTCGCATGGAGTCGCCATTCGGTAATTTTTCATATCTTATTTCATCCTCACCACCTTCCCCCGTATTGCTTTTGCCGCCCAAACGATTCATTGCAATGGCAAGGGTCGTATGTGCTTCCCATGAAATTGAACCAAAGGACATTGCGCCGGTTGCAAATCTTCTATAGATAGCGGATGCGGGTTCCACCTCGTCAATGGATATGGAGGGTCTGGTGGGCTTAAAGTCGAACAAGCTTCTTAATGTGCAAGCTTTTTCAGTTTGATCATTGACTGTTTTGGAATATTTTTTAAAAGTGGGGTAGTCATTCATTTTTGTGGAATGCTGTAACAAATGAATGGTTTGTGGATTGAATAAGTGAAATTCACCCCGACGCTTCCATTGGTATACGCCACCTTCCGCTAATCGATCAACAGGGGATGATTTTTTTGCAAATGCCAAATCATGTTTTGCTAAAATTTCTTTGGCAATTTCATCCAAGCCCATACCATTGATACGGGAAGTAGCTCCAGTAAAATGTTTATTAACTACCTCTTTATTAATTCCAATGATTTCAAAAATTTGCGCACCTTGATAGGATTGCAAAGTAGAGATACCCATTTTTGAAAATACTTTATATAATCCTTCATTCACCGCCTTGATATAATTTTTCTTTAACTTGTCTGAATCATAATCCGATTTGATTTTGTCATGCAATTTCAAATCTCGAATGGTAGACAATGCCATATATGGATTGATTGCAGTGGCGCCAAAACCAATTAAACAAGCATAATGGTGTACTTCCCATACATCGCCCGCTTCCACAATAATTCCAACCTTGCCTCTAAGTCCTTTTTTGATTAAATGATGATGCACACTTGAGCAAGCGAGCAATGTTGGAATTGCAGCATGTTCAGAATCAATAGCACGATCGGTGAGTACGATAACTTCAAAGCCATCTTCTACTGCATCAACTGCATATCGACACAAACGGTCAAGGCCTCTTTTTAAAGAACCTTCTTTTCCATCGGCTCTAAAATAACATTGTAACGTTTTTGCTTGAAATACCCCGGTATCTATACTTCTTATTTTTTCTAACTCGTGGTTATTTAAAATGGGATGCTTTAAAGCAAGACAATGGCTCGCAATCGGATCTTCGGTCAATAAATTCCCCAGACTTCCTACAAAGCTTGCTAAGGACATGACCATTCTTTCCCGAATTGGATCAATAGGCGGATTGGTTACCTGGGCAAATAATTGTTTAAAATAACTTGAAATATGTTGTGGTTGGTCACTCAAAACAGCCAAGGGCGTATCCGTTCCCATTGAACCAATCGGTTCTTTGCCATCCAATGCCATTGGAATAATAATATTCTCTAAATCTTCTTTGCTATAACCAAACGCTTTTTGATATTTAAAAATTTGATCATGCTCCAAGTGGGTAAATTGGATGCGCGGTTCTGGTAATTCTTCTAACCTAATTTTATATTTATTCACCCAATCTCCATAGGGTTGTTGTGCGCAAATATTTTCTTTTAAATCAGTGTCGCTAATAATTTTTCCAGCCTCCATGTCAACCACAAACATTTTTCCTGGTTGTAATCGACCCTTCTCAATAATGATTGCTGGGTCAATAGGTAATGCGCCTGTTTCTGATGCCATGATTACACGATCATCATTTGTTACGCAATATCTTGATGGTCTTAAACCATTGCGATCGAGTGTGGCACCAATTATTTTTCCATTGGTGAATGAAATAGATGCAGGTCCATCCCATGGTTCCATAAATGCTGCATGAAATTCATAAAATGCTTTTTTAACTGGATCCATTAATTCATTGCCGTCCCATGCTTCAGGAATTAACATCATCATGACATGTGGTAATGAACGACCAGATAAAGTTAAAAGTTCAATCACATTGTCCAAACAAGCTGAATCGGATTGTCCTGCAGTTACAATTGGCAATATCATATCCAATTCCTCCTTGCTAAAATAAGGGGAGAAGAAACTGCTTTCGCTTGATCTTAACCAGTTTAAGTTTCCTTGTAAAGTATTGATCTCCCCATTATGTGCAATGTAGCGGAAGGGTTGTGCCAATTTCCATGAAGGAAAGGTATTTGTAGCAAAACGAGAATGTACTAATCCAAAGGCAGATACAACACGTTTGTTACTCAAGTCGGGAAAGTATTCCCTTACTTGATGGCTTGTTAATTGTCCTTTATAAACAATCACTCTTTGCGAAAGAGAGGCCATGTAAAAACCAATTGCTTCCTTTTTAATAGAGTTGTTGATCGTATGTGACGCATAATTTTTTAAAACAAATAATTTGCGTTCAAAATCTTCTGGGTCGGTAATGCTATCTGGTTTTTTTAAAAAAACTTGTTCCATGATTGGCTCAACCGACAATGCGGATGGGCCAATAGTGCTTTTATTTACAGGCACAGTTCGATAACCAATAATTTCAATACCTAATTTCTCTGCTGCGCGTGCAAATATTTCTTGGCACTCCTCCTTCATTCCTTTTTCAGCAGGGAAAAATATAAATCCAACACCATATTCATTAATGTCTGGTAAGTGAATTCCTTTTTTTAATAATTCATCAAAGAAAAATTC
>DOMR01000177.1:0-1217 GCA_003509845.1 Chitinophagaceae bacterium
GTTTCAAATTTTATACATTAAATCTAAAATGCATCACATCACCATCCTTCACTAAATATTCTTTTCCTTCAATTCTTAATTTTCCATTGTCCCTACATGCAGCCTCACTCTTATATTTAATAAAGTCCTCAAATGCAATTACTTCTGCTTTAATAAACCCTTTTTCAAAATCGGTATGAATGACACTAGCCGCTTGCGGTGCTTTCCAACCTTTTTCTATTGTCCAAGCACGAACTTCTTGCACGCCTGCTGTAAAGTAGGTCTCTAAGTTCAACAATTTATAGGCAGACTGAATTAATCTATTCAAAGCTGGTTCCTTCATTTGGTATTCTTCCATAAATACCGCCTTATCTGCTGGATCCTCTAATTCAGCAATTTGTGCTTCAATATTATTACACATTACAATAACCTCGGCACCTTCATTTTTTGCCATTTCAACCAACATAGCTGAAAATTTATTTCCTGTATGCATGGAGGCTTCATCTACATTAGCCACATACATGACAGGCTTCTCGGTTAATAAGAAACTATCAGCAATCGCTGTTCTGTCTTCTTTTGATAAATCTAAAGATCGGATACTTTTTCCTTGCTCCAAATGTGTTTTACACTTTTGCAATACCTCTAATTCAACTTTGGCTTTAGGATCCGTTTTGGCCATTTTTTCACAACGTTGGATTTTTTTATCGACACTATCTAAATCCTTTAATTGTAATTCGGTTTCAATAATTTCCTTATCACCAATTGGGTTAATGACCCCTTCCTCACGTAACACGTTCTCATCTTCAAAACAACGAATCACATGGATCACTGCACTTACTTCACGGATATTCGCTAAAAACTTATTTCCCAATCCTTCTCCTTTACTTGCTCCTTTTACCAAGCCAGCAATATCTACGATTTCTAATTGGGTAGGGACAATGCGATTGGGAATAATTAAATCGGCCAATTGTTGCATTCTATGATCAGGTACATCCACTAATCCTACATTCGGTTCAATGGTGCAAAATCTGTAATTACTTGCCTGTGCTTTTGCACTATTACTTACTGCGTTAAATAAGGTTGATTTTCCTACATTAGGTAATCCCACAATTCCTGCCTGTAATGCCATAATCTATCATGTTTTAAGAGCGCAAAAATACAATTCTAATCCCAAAATTGACTATATTAGAACCACAAACAATTGATTTATGGCTTTGAATATTATTTGGATGGCTTTT
>DOMR01000177.1:1334-1762 GCA_003509845.1 Chitinophagaceae bacterium
ATGGATGTTGCCTTGCCTTTGGCTGGCACGATGGTATTTTTCCTTGGATTGATGAATATTGCCGAGAAAGCGGGTGCTATACAAAAATTGGCCAAATGGATGAATCCATTTTTAAGTCGTTTGTTTCCTGAAGTGCCAGCAAATCATCCTGCCATGGGTCAAATGGTGATGAATTTTAGTGCAAATATGTTGGGTTTAGATAATGCGGCAACGCCATTTGGGTTAAAAGCCATGGAAAGTTTACAAAGTTTGAATCCTGAAAAGGAAAAAGCCACCAATGCACAAATCATGTTCCTGGTTTTACATACCAGTGGACTCACTATCATTCCATTAACGATTATTTCCTATCGTTTAGCGGCTGGTTCACAGGACGCAGCCAGTATATTTATTCCTTGTGTACTTGCCACCATTGGAACTACTTTAGCTTC
>DOMR01000177.1:1843-2295 GCA_003509845.1 Chitinophagaceae bacterium
GGCTTAATCCTTTTAATGGTAGGTGTTATATTTAGTGTCAATGCATTAACCTCCATTCAAAAAGAATTATTTTCAAAAACAGTGGGTAATGGATTATTGTTGGTAATTATAGTTGGCATTATTTTAGGCGGCGCCTATAAGAAAATTTCTGTTTTTGATGCATTCATTGACGGTGCAAAAAATGGATTTGAGGTAATCGTTAAAATTATTCCATACTTAGTCGCCATGTTGGTGGCAATCCGTGTATTCAGAGATAGTGGGGCAATGGTATATATTTTAAATGGGCTTACTTATTTAATTCAATTAACAGGTGTTAATACGGAATTCATTGGAGCACTTCCTGTTGCAATTATGAAGCCTTTAAGTGGGAGTGGGGCAAGAGGTATGATGTTAGATATATTTCAAACACAAGGACCTGATTCATTCGTAGGCAAATTGGCTTCTATATTTCA
>DOMR01000177.1:2372-2885 GCA_003509845.1 Chitinophagaceae bacterium
AAAAAAATACGCTATGCTTTGTGGGCAGGTATTTTTGCTGATTTAATTGGGGTGGTAATTGCCATTTTAATTGGGTACACCTTTTTTAAATAGGAATTATAAACCTTGACTCATTTTTAAAACTTCTTCCCATTCCATTTCGGTTACAGGTTGTACCGATAATCGACCCATTTTAACCAAGGCCATATTCGCTAGGTTGGTATTAGCTTTCACATCGGCCAATTTTACGGTATGCTTTAATTTTTTATGCGGTGCGAAATCAACGGCTAACCATGCAGTTTCTGTAGTGGTAGGATCCTGATAGGATTCTTTCACCACTTTTGCAATACCCACAATTTCCATGCCTTCATTACTATGATACCAAAAAGCTAGATCGCCTTTTTTCATAGCGCGTAAATTATTTCGTGCTTGATAGTTTCTGACACCATCCCAAAATGTTTTTTTATCCTTGTTAAATTGATCCCAAGAATATTTAAAGGGTTCTGATTTAATTAACCAATATGCCATAATAAT
>DOMR01000129.1 GCA_003509845.1 Chitinophagaceae bacterium
GTAATGATGGTGCAGTGGACTCATTAAAAACACCCTGCGTCCTTCACCAAACTTCTTTTTCGTGTATTTGAAATAACTTACTTGAATAATAACACTTAAGTTTTCAATTAAAAACACACCACAAAAAATGGGGATCAATAATTCTTTTCTAACGATAATGGCTAATGATGCAATAATGCCGCCCAATGCCAAACTTCCAGTATCACCCATGAACACCTGCGCTGGATAAGCGTTGTACCATAAAAATCCAATACAAGCACCTACGAATGCACCCACAAATATGGACAACTCTCCTAAATTGGGTATGTACATTACATTTAAATAGTCAGCAAAAACATAGTTACCACTTACATATATAAATACACCCAAGGCAGCACCTATGATCGCACTTACCCCTGCTGCTAATCCGTCAAGACCGTCTGTTAAATTGGCGCCATTAGAAACTGCAGTAATAATAAATGTGACAATTAATATATAAATGATCCATGTATATTTTTCAGCACCTGGCCCTATCCAACTCACCAATCTGCTATAATTAAATTCATGATTTTTGACAAATGGAATAGTCGTGATAGGTGTTTTAACTTTCACAAATCTTCTTTCCTCTCCATTTATTTTTCTAACAACAATATCAGCCCCTTTAGCCACCTTCTCTCCTTTTGCCAAACTTTCAGAAACATTGGTTGATACTATTTCTCTTTCCACCGTCACTGCATTGCTAAAATATAAGGTTACCCCAATAATAATACCCAATCCAACCTGTCCAATAATTTTTGAAATACCCGCTAATCCATCACTATTTTTCTTTTTATACGACTCCCCTTTACTTTGTGATTCTTTTCTGGCTTTAATTTTAAAATAGTCATCTAAAAAACCAATTAAACCCAACCAAACCGTACATAAAATCATTAAACGGATATATACCTTATCCAAATTGGCAAATAACAAAGTTGGGATTAAGATGCTTAACAAAATGATGATACCTCCCATGGTGGGCGTTCCCTTTTTTTGTTGCTCACCCACTAAACCTAATTCACGTACACTTTCACCAATTTGCTTTTTTTGTAAAAACAAAATCATTTTTTTACCATAAACAGTTGCGATGAACAAGGACAATAAAATCGCCATAGCAATTCTAAATGTCAAAAACTGGAATGCCCCTAATCCAGGTATATTAAATGTTTTGTCTAACCATGAAAATAATTGATACAGCATAGGAGGTTTATTTGGCTAAATCGTTAAATAAATTTTGTAATACTTCTTTATCATCAAAATGTTGTTTCACACCTTTAATATCTTGGTATTTCTCATGCCCCTTCCCCGCAATTAAAATAATATCTCCAGGTTTTGAAAAACTAACCGCCGCCTTTATTGCTTCTTTACGATCCACGATATTGATATACTTCCTTTTTGCTGAACTACTCAAGCCCTGTTCCATATCCTTGATGATCTCATTGGGATCCTCGGAACGAGGATTGTCACTTGTGAAAAATACTTTTGTACTTAAATCACAAGCTACTTGTGCCATTATTGGACGCTTCGTTTTATCTCTATCTCCACCACATCCAACCACAGTAATAACATCCTCTCCGCCCTTTCTTAATTTTGCAATCGTAGTTAATACATTTTCTAATGCATCAGGCGTATGCGCATAATCAACAATTCCAATACGCTGATCAAGTCCGATGATATAATCAAACCTACCTTCTGCACCTGTTAATGCACTTAGTATGGTTAACACCTCCTCCGACTTTTCACCCAACTGAATAGCAACGCCATACACTGCTAAAAAATTATATGCATTAAAAATGCCAATCAACCTGCAATGCACTTCAATTTCATTCACCAACAATACCAATCCATGCAATTGATTCTCTAATATTTTTCCTTTATACGTTGCTGGTGCATGTAATGCATAAGTCAACTTATTCGCTTTTGTTTCCGCTAACATTTGTGCACCATTTTTATCATCTAAATTGGTAATCGCAAATGCTGCATTTGGTAAATGATCAAAGAATGCTTTTTTAGCGTCTAAATAAGCCTCGAAAGTTTTATGATAGTCTAAATGATCATGTGTAATATTTGTAAATACCCCACCAGTGAAATTTAATCCGGTAACGCGATGTTGATGAATAGCATGACTACTTACTTCCATAAATACATGCGTGCAACCCGCTTGCACCATTTTATCCAATAAAGCATTTAATTGAATTGCATCAGGTGTGGTATGCGTCGCTGGAACAATGGTATCGGCAATGTGATTTTCAACAGTGCTAATTAAACCACAGGTATACCCTAAACCTTTAAATAATTTAAACAACAAAGTCGCCACCGTCGTTTTACCATTGGTGCCCGTAATGCCCACTAATTTTATTTTGCAGGATGGTTCATTATAAAACTGATGCGCCATGATAGCAACAGCAACACTTGTATTTTCAACCATCAGGTAGGTAACCCCTGGAACTGTTACCCCAGGCAATTTTTCGCAGACAATAACAGTAGCTCCTTTTTCAATGGCAGTGTCAATAAAATGATGCCCATCTGCTTGAACACCGCTAATGGCAACAAATACAGCTGATGGTGTCACCTTTCTTGAATCAATCTGAATATCATTAACTAATTGCTTCGTTGATCCAACAACTTCACGAAGTGCAACTCCAAATAATATAGATTGTAATTCTTTCATTAATTTAATTCAATTTGAATTTGTTGTCCTTTTGAAATATAAGCGCCTTGTGCAATACTTTGTTTTACTACTTTTCCCTTTCCAATACAGCTCACTAATAAGCCTCTTTTTTCACACAACCATAATGCATCTTGTAATTTTAATCCACTGATATCTGGCATCGTACTGTCTGAAATGATTTGTTGTCTACCAATCACATTTGCGCCTATGCCATTTACTTTCACCCAATCAGCAGATGCATTCGTAGAGTCTTTATAAGGAATCGCTAATGTTTTAGCAATTTGCTGTAAGGACATTTTAGAAATTGAATAATTAAACAACTGACTATCTTTTACATTAAATGCAGGTAGTATGTTTAATTTATTTTGAATATAAGTTGAATACAATCGATCTGAAATTTCTTTCCAAACTGGACCTGCAACCGATGCGCCATAATAATTAGCAGCATGTGCCTTATTTTTAATAATCACCACGATGGTGTATTGAGGATTGTCCGCAGGAAAATAACCGGCAAAGGAAGATTGGAAAATACCTTCGCCATATCCCTTATTTCCATTCGCTACTTTAGCCGTTCCTGTTTTGCCAGCCACTTTATACAAACTATTCGCAAATAATTTTTTTCCAGTACCATTAATGCAAACGCCTTCCAAAGCGATACGTAAATCTCTAATAGTCGTTGGCTTGCACAATTGCGCATTATATACCTTTGGTGAAAATGATTTTAAAATTCGCCCTTCTTCTTGTATCGCATTCACCAAATAGGGCTTCATCATCACCCCATTATTTGCTATCGCATTATATAAATTCAAAGTTTGAATTGGCGCTATTTCAATATTATAACCAAAGGCCATCCATGGCAAAGTGGTTGGACCCCATATTTTATTTCCTGGTTTTACAATTCTTGGTTGCTTCTCCCCTACTAAATCAATACCAGAAGTTGAATCCAATCGCAATTTTGTTAAATGCCTAAAATATACATCCACATTATTGGTATAACTAGCCAAAGCAATTTTTGCCATACCTACATTGGAACTTTCTTCAAATGCTTCTAGTACTGAAGCATCAAATTTTCCATGCTTTTCAGAATCAGATACCGTTTGGCCTGCTACATTCCAAGTACCGCCCTCTAGGTTAACACGTGAGTTCAAAGTAACTTTACCATCTTCTAAAGCTGATAATAAGGTAACTAATTTGAAAGTGGATCCGGGTTCAGTAGGTGTCATCGCATAATTCAAATCCTCTCTATATACCCCCTCACTTATTTTTCCAAGATTAGCAATCGCTTTAATTTTACCTGTTTTCACTTCCATCACCATCGCAACACCTGATGTCGCTTCATTTTTGATCATCATCTTCATTAACGCATTCTCCGTTACTTCCTGGATAAAAACATCAATCGTACTTACAATATCTTTTCCTGTTTCTGGCTCAATCTCAAATTGACCTTCCTCCACAGGAACAGTTACACCCCCTGCAATTGCCCTAACCAACTGGCGGCCATTGCGTCCATTTAATACGGTATCGTATGACTTTTCAAGTCCTACTTTATTTTCATCTCTCGCTAATCCAATGGTACGATAGCCAATGTTTTCATAAGGATTTAATCTGAAATTTTTTTCCTGTGCGATCAATCCACTTTTATAGCGACCCAATCGGAACATTGGAAACTTGATCAATGTTAAATATTCGCGATAGTCAATCTTTTTTCTCAACTCATAATTTCCTTCACTAGCTTCAAAAGCTTTGGTCAATTCATTTTTATACCCTTCGGCAGATTTATCCTTAAATAAAGTGGCCAAGGAAATAGACAAAGAGTCAATATTTTCTCTAAATATTTTTCCACTCTTTTCGTGCAAAGGTTCAACTCTAAAGTCAATATAAATATCAAACCTTGGCATATTGGTGCTTAACATTTGTCCATCCTCGCTGTAAATAGT
>DOMR01000181.1:0-2480 GCA_003509845.1 Chitinophagaceae bacterium
AAATCAAGTAAACATGCCTCTAAACTAGAATAAGCCATTCTCTTTTAATTGAGTTACAAAAATAACTTAAATTCGCTCATGACTCGTTTAAGTGTTAATATAAATAAGATCGCCACTTTAAGAAATAGTCGTGGTGGCGATAATCCAAATTTGGTACAAGTGGCCAAGGATTGTGAACGATTTGGTGCAGAAGGCATCACGGTTCATCCCAGACCTGACGAAAGGCATATTCGGTACCAAGATGTGCAAGATTTAAGCAAAATTATTACTACAGAGTTCAACATTGAGGGCAATCCAAAGGAAGATAAATTCGTAGCATTAGTATTAGCCGTGAAACCAGCACAAGTAACCTTAGTTCCTGACGCCCTTGGACAATTAACCAGTGACCATGGCTGGGATACCATTAGTGAACAAGCCTATTTAAAAAGTGTGATTGCAAAATTTAAAACTGCAGGCATTCGTGTTTCCATATTTGTTGATCCGATTGAAAGTATGGTGCAAGCGGCAGCCACTACAGGAACTGATCGTATTGAACTATATACTGAAATGTATGCAAAGCAGTTTGCAATAGGTAATAATGAAAGAGCGATTGCCCCTTATATTGTAGCGGCTGCATTAGCGAATGAATTGGGCATGGGCATAAATGCAGGGCATGATTTAGATCGATTTAATTTACCCTATTTAATACAGCAAATCCCAAGTATTGACGAAGTAAGTATTGGACATGCGCTGATTAGCGACGCCCTATATCTCGGATTAGAAAATACCATACAATTATACAACCGCGCACTGGTAAAATAAATAAATTATGAAAGGAATCAACAAAGTAACGAAACTTATTATCGCTATACTTATTTTAAATGCAGCAACATTATTTGCACAAAAAACATATGGGCCTTTACCAACAAAAATGCAATTAGAATGGCACGATAAAGAATTTTATTTATTTATTCATTTTGGTCCAAATACGTTTACTGATTTGGAGTGGGGGCATGGAAGTGAGGATCCTAATGTTTTTAATCCAACTGCACTTGATTGCAATCAATGGGCAAGAATTGCAAAAGCTTCAGGCGCAAAGGGAATTATATTAACCGCCAAACACCATGACGGATTTAGTTTGTGGCCAAGCAAATATAGTAAGCACACTGTAAGAGAAAGTAAATGGTTAAATGGCAAAGGGGATGTGGTAAAAATGTTATCAGAAGCTTGTAAAAAAGCGGGCATTGAAATGGGCGTTTATATTTCACCATGGGATCGCAACCATCCAGATTATGGTACGCCTAAATATAATGAAGTGTTTATCCAAACCATGAAAGAATTATTAACGGGCTATGGTAAATTTTTTGAATTATGGTGGGATGGCGCGAATGGCGAAGGGCCCAATGGTAAAAGACAGGTGTATGACTTTAAACGTTTCCAAGATTCCGCTTTAGCTTACCAACCACACTTAATGATCTTTAGTGATATTGGACCACATGTACGTTGGATTGGCAATGAGCAAGGGATTATTAACGAAACCAATTGGAACCTACTTGATACTGCAGGATTTAAAAGAGGTGCCGGAGGCCCTCCTACTGATTCCTTGAATAGAGGAAATTACAATGGTAAAGCTTGGATACCAGGTGAGGCTGATGTATCCATTAGAAAAGGTTGGTTTTACCATGAAGAAGAAGACAAGACAGTTAAATCGGGCAAACAATTGTTTGATTTGTATTTGAAAAATGTAGGAAGAGGTGGTAACTTTTTATTAAATGTTCCTCCGAATAGACAAGGCTTATTTTCACCTGCAGACTCCACTGCATTAATAGATTTCAAAAAAATTAAAGATGCTGCATTTAAAAATAACCTATTAAAAAATGCAAAAGTATTGAGAACAAACAACAGCATTGAAATTCATTTAAAGGAAGCGGTTGAAATAAATGCCATACAATTAATGGAAGCCATCAGTATGGGACAACGTATTGTAAAATTTGAAATTTCAGGAGGCAACTCACTTAAGAAATTTGAAACTTTCGCAAAAGGAACAACTGTTGGCCATAAAAGAATCATCACTTTTCCAACGCAAAAATTAAAATATTTTAGAATTTTTATCAGCGAATCAAAAGCAACACCAATTATATCGGAGGTATCCGGCTATTTGTTCGCAAATTAAAACCGAATGCATTAAATTGCATAAAATTGAAACTTATGAATACAGCACCAATAGTAGGAATAGTCATGGGAAGCGATAGCGATTTGCCTACTATGCAAGCAGCTGCAGATACACTAACACTTTTCAATATCCCTTTTGAATTAACAGTGGTATCCGCACATCGCACGCCAGATCGTATGGTGCAATATGCAAAAACTGCGCGTGAAAGAGGTTTAAAAGTTATTATCGCTGGCGCAGGTGGTGCAGCGCATTTGCCTGGGATGATTGCTGCTATTACGAGTTTACCTGTGATTGGCGTTCCCATTAAGTCGAGTAATTCTGCGGATGG
>DOMR01000181.1:2554-2841 GCA_003509845.1 Chitinophagaceae bacterium
GTTGCATTAAATGGTGCTAAAAATGCAGGCTTACTTGCTGCACAAATTTTAGGTAGTGCTGATCCTAAAATAGGACAAGCCATGGATGACTATAAATTAAATATGGAATCCGAAGTAATGCAAAAAGTAGAAAACTTAAAATCAAGTTGGAATAATGGTTTTGACCAATAAACTTAGCGTATAAAATAATATTTACAGATCAATTAGTCTTTGCTAACATGTATGATGGTAAAGCTAGCATCTACTGAATTTGAATTATTCATAATAGCTTCCACCCAGTCCCAACC
>DOMR01000281.1 GCA_003509845.1 Chitinophagaceae bacterium
AATTATGACTTTGAAATTTTAAAGGCAGTAGAAAAAGTAAATGCACTACAAAAGTTGCATTTGGTGAATAAGATCAATACGTATTTTAAAAATGATTTACAAGGCAAGAAAATTGCTTTGTGGGGATTGGCGTTCAAGCCGAATACCGATGATATCAGAGATGCACCAGCCATTGACATGATTAATGCTTTAACAGCTGCAGGTGCTGCTATCACTGCCTATGATCCTGAAGCAATGCCCAATGTAAAAAATAAAATAGGCGATAAAATAACCTATGCAAGTAATCAATACGAAGCGCTAGCCGGTGCGGATATATTAGTCATTGCAACGGAGTGGAGTGAATTCAGAACACCCGATTTTGAAATCATCGAAAAAGAACTACCAAGTAAAGTAATTTTTGATGGTCGAAATTTATTTGATGTTGCGAAGATGAAGGAAATGGGGTATCATTATGAAAGTATTGGAAGATTGTAATTGAAGATAGGGTGATAGAAGATAGGGTGATAGAAGGCAGTTGTGAATTAAGTGGATGGCGGAAATTTTAAACAGCCTGGAAGATCGGAGTTTAAAAAAGCGTAAATGATAGTATTTTAGAAAAATAAAAAATTGGATGAGGTAGCAAAAAAATAATCATGAGTCAAAAAAGAGTTTTAATCACAGGTGCTGCAGGATTTTTAGGATCTCATTTATCTGATCGATTTATTCGTGAAGGATATAAGGTAATCGCCATGGATAATTTGATTACGGGAGATATGAAAAATATCGAGCACTTAATGACGAATGAAAATTTTGAATTCAAATTACACGATGTAACTAAGTTTATTGAAATTGAAGGGGCACTTGATTATATTTTACATTTTGCATCACCCGCAAGTCCGATTGATTATTTAAAAATACCCATTCAAACCTTAAAAGTGGGGGCATTAGGCACACATAACTGTTTGGGTTTGGCAAAGGATAAAAAGGCACGCATATTAGTCGCAAGTACAAGTGAAGTGTATGGCGACCCTCTGGTACATCCACAAACGGAGGAGTATTGGGGTAATGTAAATCCAGTGGGTCCAAGAGGTGTATATGATGAAGCAAAAAGATACATGGAATCCATTACCATGGCCTATCATACATTCCATCAGGTGGAAACGCGCATCATACGTATTTTTAATACCTATGGTCCAAGAATGCGATTGAATGATGGTCGTGCTTTGCCTGCATTTATTGGTCAAGCATTAAGGGGAGAGGATATGACTGTTTTTGGTGATGGATCACAAACAAGAAGCTTTTGCTATGTAGATGATTTAGTGGAAGGTATATACAGATTGTTATTAAGCGACTATTCCAGTCCGGTGAATATTGGCAATCCAAATGAAATTAGTTTAAAGGATTTTGCAGAAGAGGTTTTGAAGTTAACGGGATCCTCAGTGAAAATTGTATACAAGGAATTGCCGGTAGATGATCCAAAGCAAAGACAACCAGATATTACCAAGGCGAAAACTATTTTAGGGTGGGAACCCAAAGTGGATCGTGCAGAAGGATTGAAAAAAACCTACGATTATTTTAAATCACTCCCTTCAAGTGAATGGACGAAGTTGCCTAAGGAATTCGTGTCTAAATAACTACCCAAACTTAATTCCTAAACCACGCAATGAGTATAAAAAAAATATTAGTAACGGGTGCCAATGGGCAATTGGGTTGGGAGATAACACAATTGGCAGCTAGTTATCCAATGTATGAATTCATCTTTGCAGATAGAAGTATGTTTGATTTATCGAAGCCGGAATTATTTGAATTATTGATACAACAATGGGCGCCACAAGCCATTATTAATACGGCTGCATATACCGCAGTGGACAAAGCAGAAACAGAACAAGATTTAGCTAATTTAATTAATGCAACTGCTGTTGCTGAGTTAGCGCGCATAGCGGGTAAAAATGATATATTATTTGTAACATTTTCAACTGATTACGTTTTTAATGGCAATGCAACTAGCCCTTATTTAACAGATACTATTATTGATCCAGTTAATTTTTATGGAACCACCAAGGCGCAGGGCGAGGGCTTGGCTTTAGCCGTGAATCCTAATACAATTATTATTCGTACTTCATGGGTATTTAGTAGTCATGGAAATAATTTTGTTAAAACCATGATTCGATTAATGAAGGAGAGAGCAAGTTTAAATGTGGTGAGTGATCAAATTGGTCGTCCAACTTATGCAAAGGATTTAGCTATTGCTACATTAAAAATAATCAACGAGGTAAGTGGTGGAAAAAAAATAAATGGGGTGTATCACTATGCGAATAAAGGGGTGACGAGTTGGTTTGAATTTGCACAGCAAATCAAAAAAAATGCAGGACTAAGCTGCGAACTAATTCCGATTAATACGGCGCAATTCCCAACCCCTGCAAAAAGACCTACTTATTCTGTGTTGGATACCCAAAAAATAGAAACAGCAATTAATATTGATATTCCAAGTTGGGAGGATTCCTTATTGGCTTGTCAACAAATGTTAGGATAAATTAAATGAAAAAGGAAGCATTATTAAAACAGTTGCAGTCGCAAACCTATGTGATGATCAAACCTTCACCACTTCATGGTATTGGTGTTTTTGCGATTCGTGATATACCCAAAGGCACTAAGGATATTTTTTCAGAAGGCTTTGGTGATTGGATAAAAGTAAGCAAGGATGAGGTGGATGCTTTGCCGTCCCATTCAAGGGAGTTGATTGAAAATCATTGCCTGTTTGACGAAGACAGTTATTTTATTCCTGAATATGGTTTTAAGTTGGTTGATTTGGTGATTTATTTGAATCATTCTGAAACACCGAATGTCATATCTTTAAATGACGGTGAGCAGTTTGAGGCATTGGTGGATATAAAAGCAGGGGAGGAATTACTCGTGGATTATGGAACGATTGTTGAATGCGATGAGTAAGTAAGGGTAAGCCTGATAAAATTTTAATTGTATCTTTTCAAATTTATTATATGAAAAAAATCACTTTAATTTTTGCTTTTGTTTTTCTTTTTTTTCATGTGAAAGCATCTTCCTTTACGGATACCTTAAAGATTAAAAAGACAGCCGATTTTGTATTGGATGGCGCTGGCACCAATGTGCAATGGGACTCCGCTGCATGGGTTAACTTGATACAACTGGATTCAGGAATCCGTGGATATGAAACCAAGTTTAAAGTACTTTATTCAGATGCAGGTGTGTATGTATTTTTTACAGGAAATGATAAAAAAGTGACTTCTACATTCACCAAGGATTTTGATAATTTATTTACGGCGGATGTATTTGAAGTGTTTTTTCATCCAGCACCTAAAATGCCCATTTATCTGGAATATGAAGTGAATGCATTAAACGCAGAACTAGTTTTATTAGTGCCACATTTAGATAAAAAAGCGATGGGATGGACGCCATGGCATTATGAAGGGAAACGCAAAGTGGTTAAAAAAGTGCAAGTGCATCAAGAAAACAATGAAATGTACAAATGGACTGCAGAAATATTTTTTCCAATTTCTCTTTTTGGGCCTTTACAAAATACGGAGTTGAAAAAAGGGGTTTGTTGGAATGCTAATTTTTATAGATTAGATTATGATGCTGGCAAAATGATCAAATTTGCTTGGTCACCTGTTAATGCGAGCTTTCATGAGTATGATAAATATGGGGTGATACAGTTTAACTAAGTAGCAACTTTCAACTACAGTAACCTGTATATTTTATTTCCTGGCTAATTTTTTAAAAGGAATTTTTTGGTACTATTTTCATAAATGTATAAGCCCCGCCCCGATTTCTCGGGGCGGGGCTTATTAGTAATACTTATATAAAACTAATCCTTCGGTTCTTTCTTATGCCAATAGGAGGCAAGAATGGATCCTGTAATATTCATAAATGGTCCAAATACGGCAGCGGCTAATCCCATGGTTGCAGCTTTTCCTAATTTTTCTGCAAGTCCTGATGCCAAACCTCCGTTTTGCATACCCACTTCTATAGCTACAGTACGACAGTCTCTTTCAGGCATTTTAAATAATCGAGCACTCCAATACCCTAATAAATAGCCAAATGAATTGTGAATTAAAACGATAACTATTAGTAATGGTCCGATTTTTAATAAGTTATCTCTTCCTGATGCAGTAATGATTGTGATAATGCAAGCTATTCCAACCATCGAAACAATTGGCATTGCGTCATCTACCCATTTTGATCTTCCTTTTAAAAGTTTATTGAAAATTAAACCAGCACCAATAGGTAAAATGATCATTTTATTTATATCCCACATCATTTTTATTACGTCAATTTCAACTAATGCGCCAGCAAATAACTTCATTAATAAAGGGGTTACAAATGGAGCTATTAATGTAGTGATTGAAGTAATTGTAATGGATAAGGCTAGGTTGGCTTTTGCTAAATAGGACATTACGTTTGAAGCAAGTCCACTAGGTGAGCATCCAATCAATATAATTCCAGCAGCTATTTCAGGAGGAAAATTAGATAAGCTTGCTAAAGTAAAACCTAAAGTAGGCATAATAGCAAACTGACTTACCACACCAATAATTACTCCTTTGGGTGTTTTAACTACTGCGGCAAAATCATTCATGCTCATAGAGGTTCCCATACCAAACATGATAATTTGAATGAGTGGTACAATGAGTCCGCCTAATTTATAGCCACCCCATACTCTAAAATATTCAGGGTGAAACATAGACAAGGATACTGCTGAAAATATAATCATCGTAAAACTTAATCCTTGTAAATTTTCAGTTGCTTTGACACCTAAGCTTAAGGACAAAAATGCTAATGCTAATACGAGTCCTAAATAATCATTGGCATGAATTAAATACAACACGCCTGACAGGACAAATAATAGTAAAGATAAATAAAGAAATGGTTTGTAATTTTTCATTTTATTTTTTTAATTGAACTTACCAAGTTCTTTTTTCTAAAAACTTTTCAAGTGCTTCTTTGGTAATAATAGGTTCGTTAGGGTGGGCGCTTATCCAATTTAAAAAGGAAGTTTTAATTTCTTCTGTCCATTGGTTGTCAATTTGACCTGCATTGTATTTGCCTGATTTCAAAACATCTTT
>DOMR01000011.1:0-3099 GCA_003509845.1 Chitinophagaceae bacterium
ACAAACAAGTCAAAAAGAATTATCTAAAAAATTAGAAAGTCAGGAAGCTTTATTAGTCAATGAATTATTTGAAAAATATAGCACTGCATTTATTGCAGTGAATGATATACAATTTTTAGGGGTGCAACTACAATTGGGGAGTGCAGATCATTTGAAAAAACTAGCACAACAACTTGGGGCCTTACACGCTAACTCCGTAGTTGTATTGACCAGTAAAGTGGATGATAAAGCAAATTTAGTATTAGCAATAAGCGAATCCCTGGTCAACCAAAAAAACTGGCAAGCACCACAAATTATCAAGGAAAAAATTGCCCCATTAATTAAAGGCGGTGGTGGTGGTCAAAAAACCATTGCAAGCGCTGGCGGACAGGATAACACACAACTTGACAAAGTGATTGATGTAATAAAAGCAATGCTTTAAGTTACCTATCTAACTATTAATCAAAGCCTTATAAAAATCTGATAGGGCTTTTTTGGGGAGAAGGTTGGGCACGAAAATCTTCAAATTGACTAAAATTTAACATTTGCGAATTGTTTCGTAGTTAATTAAATTCCATACATTTGCTTTAGAAATATATCTATACTTAAACATAAAAATATGATCAAGCAAGTAAGCAGTTTTTTAATGTTGTGTTTAATTACACAAATAAGTTTTGCGCAAACAAGTGAAAAACAAAACTTAAAATTAAAGCTAGATGCTAAAAAACCAACAGTTGTTGTTGTAAAAGGCAATGCGAAGGATACCAGCATCGCCGTAAAAGGTGAAACGCCCTTATATATTGTAGATGGCAAAGAAATAAAAAACATCAATGAAGTTTCTCCCAACGATATTGAAAAAATTGATGTTTTAAAAGGCACTTCTGCAACTGCTTTATATGGTAAGAAAGGAGAAAAAGGCGTTGTTGTTATTACGACTAAAAAGAAAAATAAGACTACCGACAACAAGGATGATAAAGCGCTAAAGGAAGTCACAGTTAAAGTGCTAACCAAAGAAGGAAAAGACTTAAAAAATAACAAAGGAGATAAAAAAGAAAACGGTGAGTTAACTGAAGAACGTGTGAACGTATTAATTGATGGAGATAAAATTATCATCAATGGAGAGGAAGTAGACGAAAATGACCCTAGAATTAATGGCCAAGGTAAAAATGGCGTGATTTTAAAAAGAATGATGATACCTCGTGATAATAGTAAAGAAAAGAAAATAGTGGAGGGTAAGCCATTGGATTTGAATGGTGAGATAGATGTGAATGGTTTTACTTTTGTACCCCCTGTTCAAAGCAATGCAGCTTTTTTGGGTGTGATATCAGAAGAAAATGAATTGGGCGCTAAAATTAATGAAGTTAGTGAAGGAAGTCCGGCAGAAAAAGCAGGCCTTAAGAAAGATGATATTATTACGAATGTTAATGATGAAAAAATTACAGGACCAAAAGATTTGTATGATGCTATTGGTAAATTCAAGCCGGCTGATAAAGTACAAATTAGTATTTTAAAAAATGGTGCTAAAACAAAGTTGACGGTTGAATTGGCAAAGAATAAGCCTCAAGAATTTAGTTTTACACCTGATCAAGGCAGGACAATTGAACCTAACTGGGGACCCAATACTAGAGGCAGAGGTAATAATGGAATGCAAAGATTTGGATTTGAACTCCCGCAAATGCCAGAGTTAAATAATATATTCGGTAATATCGAAAAACCAAAATTAGGCATCAGTGTGGAAGATGTTGAAGAAAACGAAGGTGTGAAAATTTCATCTGTTAGTGAAAATTCACCAGCAGCGAAAGCAGGACTAAAAGAAGATGATATTATCACAGAAGTAAATGATAAAAAAGTGAAAGATGTGGATGGTATTAAGCCAATCATCAAAGGGGGCACTGAAGGCACCGTATTCAAATTTAATATCACTAGAAATGGTAAAAAAACTGTGATTGAAGTGAAAATTCCTAAGAAGCTTAAAACAGCCGATTTGTAAGGCAGTAAATATAAATTATCCCCCACCCCGAAGCTTACCGATATAAAAGTAAGTTTCGGGGTGTTTTTTTTAGTTCACTTTAAGTAAAAATTAAGCCCCAAATAATTGTACTTTTGCTGTATGGGAAATGCGGAAAAATATGAAGCTGTCATTGGTTTAGAGATTCATGCACAATTAGCAACACAGAGCAAGTTGTTTTGTGGTGATGCAGCTTCCTTTGGTGCTGATCCCAATACCCATATAAGCCCAATTACCATGGGTCATCCTGGAACCTTGCCTAAAACAAATGTAAAGGCAGTTGAATATGCCATTAAACTAGGTATTGCTTGTGGTTCTCGTATTGAAAACAATAATTACTTTGCACGTAAAAATTATTTTTATCCCGACTTACCTAAGGGCTATCAAATCACGCAACATACTACACCAATTTGTGTGGGAGGTGCAATTACAATAAAAGGTGAAGCTGGCGATAAAATAGTACAACTAAATAGGATTCATTTGGAGGAAGATGCTGGGAAAAGTATTCATGATGTTTCAGAATTAGACACTTACATTGATTTAAATAGAGCAGGCACTCCCCTAGTGGAGATGGTTACAGAACCCTGTATCCACTCAGCGCAAGAAGCTTTTTTGTTTGTAACTGAAGTTCGTCGTTTAGTAAGATGGATTGGTGTTTGTGATGGCAATATGGAAGAAGGTAGTTTGCGCTGTGATGCAAACATTTCCATCAGATTGAAGGGAGATACAAAATTAGGTACCAGGGTAGAAGTCAAAAATTTAAACTCAATTCGAAATATAAAAAAAGCTATTGAGTTTGAAATTGACAGATTGATTAATATTACAGAAACTGGCGGTACAATATTACAGCAAACAAGAAGCTTTGATGCAAATAATGATACTACCTTTTCAATAAGAGATAAGGAAGACGCTAATGATTACAGATATTTTCCTGATCCCGACTTGGCGCCATTTCAATTAACGGCGCAATATATTAAGGACATCGAAGCTGCATTACCTGTGCTGCCAGCCGTTTTAAAAAATACATGGAAAGATGCCTATGCTTTATCAGAATATGATGTGGAGCAACTATGTGAAAATAAAGAAGAAGCTGATTTTTATGCAGCATGGAC
>DOMR01000011.1:3211-8182 GCA_003509845.1 Chitinophagaceae bacterium
ACTCCTACCATATATCCCCTATTTAGTTGAACTACTAGATTTAGTCGCAAGCAACCAATTGAATTTTTCAGTAGCAAGTGGTAAAGTTTTTAAAGCAGTAATGCAACAAATGCAGTCTCCTAGAGAATATGCCAAAAGTAATAATTTATTACAATCTAATTCAAGCGATGAGATGGAAGCATGGGTAGATCAGGTTTTATTGATGCATCCTGAAAAAATCATTGAATACAAAAAAGGTAAAAAGGGACTGATTGGCCTATTTACTGGCGAAGTAAAAAAGTTGAGTCAAGGAAAAGCAGACCCTAAAATTACCATGCAGCTTTTAGAACAAAAATTGAAATAATAAAATCATTTATAAAAATAACGATATGCTTTCAAAATTAATTATCTCAGGGTTACTCGGTTGTACACTTTTAATGGCAGGTTGTAAAACAAATGAAAGTGGTGGTAATTTTACCGTATCAGGGAATATAAAAAATGCAGAAAATCAACAATTGCTTTTGCAAGAAGTGCCTTATGGTGGCAAAGCGATTATTACGCTAGATTCAATCACCATTGATAAAGCAGGAAATTATGAATTTCAGTTTATAGCAAAACAAGAGGGCATTTATCGTTTGGCTACAGACAAGGAATTTGAAATCATTTTTATCAACGATGAGGAGAATATTAAAATAAGTGCAGATGCTAGTAATTATTCCACCAATAGTGTGATGGGATCTAATAGCACATCCAATTTGTTTGAATTCTTAAAACAATACAGACAAAAAGATTCTTCCTTGTTTGCAACCCTGTACAACTTAGATGCACTTCAAAAGCAAAATGGAAAAGACAGCACTATATTTTGGTTACAAAAACAAAAAGTAGAAAAAATCAAGAACTTAAATGATTTTGTAGAGACCAGTATTACGAGTGCAACTAGCCCAGCATTCATTTACTACACTTTGGGATTGGGCTTAAGATCGATGGAGGCTGCAAAAATATTGGCTTTGGCAAAAATGGCAGCTGAAAAAACAAAAGCTACCCCACTAATTGAATTTGCAAATTTAATTAACGCACAAGTGCAAGCCAATACAAAGGCTAGTCCATTGAATGCTGGCGAAATGGCACCTGAAATTGCGATGCAGGATGCAGATGGTAAAATAATTACCCTCAGTAGTTTAAAAGGCAAATATGTATTGGTTGACTTTTGGGCAAGCTGGTGTGGTCCTTGCCGCGCCGAAAACCCCAATGTGGTATTGGCGTATGAAAGGTTTAAAAATAAAAATTTCACCGTTCTAGGCATATCATTGGATGATAATAAAGCAGATTGGTTGGAAGCAGTTACTAATGACAAATTGAATTGGCTACATTTAAGTGATTTAAAGAAATGGGAAAGCAGTGTAGTAAACACTTACCAAATAGAAGGAATACCTTTTAATGTTTTAGTAGATCCTGCTGGAAAAATTATTGCCACCGAATTAAGAGGACAAACATTACAAGAAACATTAGCTAAGTTATTTCCATAAAAGTTATACATCGCTAATAAATAAAGTTGAATTGGATGATTACTATTGCAAATCAAATAGTAATCATCCACTTTTTATTTTTGCTTAATAAAGGTTTTTATCAATGCAGGCAATAAGATTAAATTAGTTAGCGTACTCACCACTAATGTTAATGAAGTGAGCCATCCTAAAGCCTTGGTGCCACCAAATTCACTAAAACAAAATATCACAAAGCCAGCAACCAATACCATGGACGTATATATAATACTAATGCCTGTATTTTTTATCGTTTGTATTAATGTATTATTGACCTGATAATTTAACCTTGGTAATTCTTGTTTGTAATTCACTAAAAAGCGGATAGTAACATCAATGGCGATACCCAATGCGACACTAAATACCAAAACCGTCGACGGCTTCAATGAAACACCTATCCAACCCATACATCCTGCTGTTATAAGTAATGGCACTATATTAGGAACGAGCGAGCACATGAGAATTGGAAAGGACCTGAATAAAAATAGCATACAAAGGGCAATCAATAAAAAAGCCCAAAAAATGGATTCTCCCAACCCTTTGATGATAAAATTACTTCCTTCTAAAAAGGTAACACTACTTCCAGTAATTTGCACATGGTAGTTAGTTGTGTCAAAAATAGCTTGGGTAGCACTATCCATGCGTTTTAAAAATATAGGCAATTGTGCACTACCAATATCTTTCATATTCACACTGATTCTAGTCGCTCTTTTATCTGTATCAATAAATTTACTTAATAAAGCAGTGGGTGATTTTGCTGCGTTAGCTTGAGGCTTCGCATTGTCATCTACTGGCTTTAAATAAGGTGCAATGAAAGCCATCTCCGTACCTGACGGTACTGAATAGGAATTTGAATCACCATCATAAAATGCTTGTTTTGCAAATTTGATGCCTTCTGTTAAACCTAAAGGCTTACCTACTTCAGGCTGTGTAAGTAAAAATTGCTGAAAAGTTTCAATATGATCCAAGGGCTTTGTACTACGAACTAACCCATTTTTCTTTTTAGTATCAATAACAATTTCTAATGGCATTACACCACCTGCGTTCTGCTCAAACCATTTTAAATCGGTATATAATTTGTCCTTCTTGGGAAGATCATCAACAATAAAAGCTTCTTTTTTTATTTTTAAAACGCCTGCAATTGAAATCACCACTAAAATCAAAGTGATCCCAAAAACCCATTTCGTATGATTGAAGGTCCAGCGTTCAATTTTAACCAACACATGTGTTAAATATTTATTTTCCAAGTATTTAACATGTTTCGGGGCAGGTGGTTTCAAATAACTTAGCACCGGTGGTATAAAAAATAAACTGATAAAAAACAAAGCCATAATATTAATACCCGATACCCAACCAAATTCTTTTAATAAAGGACTTTTGGTTAAAGCGAAAACAAAAAATCCAATGGCTGCTGTGATATTACAAAACAAAGTAACAATTCCCATTTTACTGACCATTTGAATAATGGCGGAGGAACGATCATTGGTCTCCTTATATGCGGTATGATATTTGTTTAAAAAATAGATACAATTAGGAATACCAATAACCACAACCAATGGCGGTATTAAGGCGGTCAATAAGGTAATTTTTTGCCCCATCAAAACCATGGTACCAAAGCTCCAAATAACGCCCATTGCCACCACTGCTAAGCTCATTAGGGTTGCAGGTATGGATCTAAAAAAAAGTAATAATGTAAACGCAGATAACAAAAGGGAACCAATTAAAAACCATATCATTTCTTTTTTAATGCGATCCGCGATGATGGTTCTAATATAGGGTAAACCACTTAAGTGGATGCTTAAATTCGTTTTCGTTGAAAAGGCATTCAGCTTTTCCTCCAATAATCGAATAATCCTTGTTCGAGCACCTGTGTTTATGGAATCAGGAATAAAGCTCACTGCCATGATATATGCATTGCTATCCTTATTGTACAATAAGTTTTTATAAAAGGGTAAGCTTTCAAGCTTCTGCGCATCCGCTAATAGTAAACTGTCGCTTTGATAAGGCGCCGAAAATACAGGACGAACATTAAATTTTGTTTCCATACTGTCCTTTTGTATTTCATAGGCAAATGGCACACTTAATACTTCGGTAACTGCAGGGATTTGTTTTATTTGTTGATGCAACTCATGCACCTGATTAAATACTTCCTTGGTGTACATTTTATCGGTGTTAAAGCCCACTACAAGGGTTGCACCATCAATGCCAAATTTTTTAACAAAATCCTTATAAATAACAAACTTAGGATTGTCATCTGGTATTGCTTTCGTAAACTCATAACTCAATTTTACTTGTGCAGCAAAATAGCCCATTACCACAGTAATGACCAATAAAGAAGCTAAGCAATATACCTTAAACTTTAAAATAAATTCGGCTAGTTTATGCCACATAGTTTTAATTTAATGTTACCCAACCCAAAAATAAGCAAGTGTTTGTGTAATAATACCAATACCCAACCCAATCGTTAGCTCCTTATTTGTATGATCACTCACCATCATTCTTGCACTAATCACGATTCCAGCAATCAATAATATTGCTATATCCCATATTATATTATTGATTGGATATTTTATCCCAACGAATATTACAGCGGTAAGCAAGCCTCCAATACCCATGCCATGCAAGCTTACTTTTATAAAATTATTAACAATGAGCCCCAAGGCGCTTGCGATGAAAACACCAAAATAAAAATATTTTAATACAATCGGCTGGTCTGAAAAATTGCGACTTAAATAATACATCCACCAATAAAAAAACATCACAATGACATAAGGTATAATTCGATCCTTTTGTGTTCTTAAAAAAATAGACTCGCTAAATTTTAATCTCCAAAGTAAAAAAACCGCAAATGCAGGGAAAAAAGCGGTTAGCCAAAACACACTGAAAACACGTAACTGCAATTGCCAATCAGTAATTCCAACAAATTCAAATGGCACTACTTTAATTAAATATAAAATGAAATAAGTTGGGACAAATAAAGGATGGAAAATAAAGGAAATGATGTGTCCAAAAAATTTAGTTAAAGTACTGGGGGAATTGTTTTGCATAAATTAAATTTGATTAAAGTTCCTTTCGCAATCTGGCAACAGGAATATTTAATTGTTCTCTGTATTTAGCAACGGTACGTCTTGCAATATTGTACCCCCTTTGCTGCAACTGATGTGTCAACTCATCGTCACTTAATGGTTTGTGTTTGTCTTCTTGTTGAATGAATTCAAGTAATATGGCTTTCACTTCCTTCGTACTCACTTCCTCGCCAGAATCAGTAGTTAGTGATTCACTAAAAAAATATTTTAATAAATAAGTACCAAATTCAGTAAGCACATACTTACTATTCGCTACCCTACTTACGGTTGACACGTCCAGTCCAGTAGCAGCCGCTATATCTTTTAAAATCATAGGTCGCAACTGTGTTGTATCCCCCGTGGTAAAAAAACTTTGCTGATGCGCT
>DOMR01000001.1 GCA_003509845.1 Chitinophagaceae bacterium
ATAGGCCTCATTACCTTGCGCTGCTGTTTGTGCTAACATTAATAATTGATCCGTAACACCATGCATAGCAGATGCCACAACAATACATGGCTTATTTTGTAAGCTTTGTGTTACAATGTCCACCACATTCCCTATTGCACTTTCAGTTCCTATCGAACTCCCTCCAAATTTTAAAACCTGCATATCCCTATTTTTTTATTGATCCTATTTTATGCTACCTATATTAAGTAGCCATAAATATTATCGTCTTTGTTTATTTCATTGTAATTGATCTGATACTTTTTCATGTTTCCAATGAGTGTTTCATGATCTTTTTTTGATCTTAATTCCAAACCAACCAGTGCTGGTCCAGCTTCCTTATTGTGCTTTTGTACATATTCAAACCTCGTGATATCATCATTAGGTCCTAATACTTTATTGACAAATTCCTTTAAGGATCCTGGACGTTGTGCAAATCGAATTAAGAAATAATATTTTAAGCCTTCATATAATAAAGACCTTTCTTTAATTTCTTGCATGCGTGCAATATCATTATTACCGCCGCTTACAATACATACAATTGTTTTACCTTTTATTTGCTCCGCGTAATCATCCAAAGCCGCTATGGACATGGCGCCCGCAGGTTCCACCACCATCGCTTCCTCATTATACATTTGTAAAATGGTGGTGCAAATTTTTCCTTCCGGTACCAAATGCATATCATCCAGTGCATCTTTACAAAATGCAAATGTGACATCTCCAACTCTTTTCACGGATGCACCATCCACAAATTTGTCAATGTTTTCTAATTCAACAGGCTCGCCCGATTTCAAAGCCCAAAACATACTTGGTGCACCTTCGGGTTCCAAGCCAATCACTTTTGTATGAGATGATTTTTGTTTGAAATAAGTGCCGACGCCTGCACTTAATCCACCACCACCCACGGGTAAAAAAATGTAATCAATTGGATCCGGGGTTAATGTTGTTATATCATCTAAAATTTCAACGCCTACCGTTGCTTGTCCTGAAATAATAGCTGTATGATCAAATGGAGGTATGAATGTCATGCCATGTTCAATCGTATACGCTTTTGCTGCAATGGCCGTATCATCAAAAGTATCTCCCACCAAAACCACTTCCACAAATACATCACCAAACATTTTTGTTTGATTTACTTTTTGTTGTGGGGAAGGTATTGGCATAAATACGACGCCCTTGACGCCTAGTTTTTGACAACTATAAGCAAAGCCTTGCGCATGGTTGCCCGCACTGGCACAAACCACCCCCTTTGCTAATAGTTCAGGTGATAGTTGATGCATCATATTATACGCACCTCTTAATTTATAAGACCGTACAATTTGTAAATCCTCTCTCTTTAAATATACACTGCACTGGTATTTGCGAGACAAGTTGGCATTATATTGAAGTGGCGTATGCGTTACGACCGACTTTAATCTTGCTACCGCTCCCGCAATATCTAGTACATGTTTATTAATCTTCTTTGCTTCACTCATATATTCCCTTTAATACGATTCATCCTTAGATGAATAATAATTATTTGATCCTTCTATCCAACCCAACTTATTTGCCTGGTTGGTTTTCTGGTCTTAAACTTCTTACCGTTTTTCCAGCTTGCCACATTTCACTATTGTGTAATTCAGCTAACTCCACTTCTAATTTTTCACGGTAATCAGACTTACTGTTTAAATCAATAGAGCGTGCCGACTCAACACCTGTTGCAACACTTTTATATAAGTCACTAAAAACTGGTAATGTAGCATCACGGAATTTTTTCCACCAATCCAATGCACCTCTTTGCGCTGTAGTAGAACAGTTGGCATACATCCAATCCATTCCATTTTCAGCAACCAATGGCATTAATGATTGTGTTAATTCCTCAACAGTTTCATTAAACGCTTCTGATGGGCTATGACCATTTTTACGTAATACTTCATATTGCGCTGCAAAGATACCTTGAATTGCGCCCATTAATGTACCGCGCTCCCCAGTTAAATCAGAAAATACTTCTTTTTTGAAGTCTGTTTCAAATAAATAACCAGATCCAATAGCAATTCCTAATGCGATAACTCTGTCCCAAGCCTTTCCTGTTGCATCTTGGAAGATAGCATAACTACTATTTAAACCACGTCCTTGTAAAAACATTCTTCTTAAAGAAGTACCAGATCCTTTAGGCGCGACTAAAAATACATCCACATCCGCTGGAGGTACAATACCTGTTTGCTCATTAAAAGTGATACCAAAACCATGAGAAAAATACAATGCTTTTCCTGGCGTTAAATGTTTTTTTACGGTTGGCCACATTGCGATTTGCGCAGCGTCACTTAATAAATAACAAATAATAGTTCCTTTTTCTAAAGCTTCTTCTATTTCAAATAAAGTAGTACCTGGTACAAAACCATCTTTTACTGCCTTATCCCAACTTTTTGAATTTTTTCTTTGTCCGATAATTACATTTACGCCATTTTCTTTTTGGTTCAATGCTTGTCCTGGACCTTGCACACCATAACCGATCACGGCGATAGTTTCATTTTTTAAAACTTCCTGTGCTTTTGCTAATGGGAATTCGTCACGGGTGACTACATTTTCCTCGGTACCTCCGAAATTTAATTTTGCCATTTTACTTTTAGTTTAATTAAGATTTAAAATTTTTATTTGCTTGTTATTATTATTTGTGTTGCTTGTTTAATTTCTTTTATTTATTTTCTACGATTTTTACTTTTTTAATCTTTTATTTTTTTGTTTTTCCTTTTATATTTTGATCGCTTTTTACGAATCTCATTTTACATCGTGAATACCGCTTCTCTTTTCCCTAAGTATTCGTTTTCAATCACTTCCTCACTAGGTTCTCTGTTTTCAAAATCTTTTAACTTTTCATGAAACCCGCTGCTCTCTTTAATGATGGCTACGCGCGCGCTTCTAACAAACTCCACTAAGCCAAAGGGTTCCAAGGCTTTCATTAATTTATTCGTTTCCTCGCGATGACCAGTAGTTTCAAATACAATAAAGTCCTTACGGATTGCTATCGCGCGCGCGCCAAACTCTCTCAATAATCTTTCTACCTTTGCGCGCTCTGTAATTTCCTCAGACAATACTTTATACAATGCCAATTCCTGCCATACTATTTCATCATTGGTATTAAAATAGGTTTTTAATACTTCTACTTGCTTTTCAATTTGACGTAC
>DOMR01000231.1 GCA_003509845.1 Chitinophagaceae bacterium
TTATCTATTGATGGTGAAGCGTATGCATGCATTATGAATCCCAATAACAATGAACTTTATGTGAGCTGCTGGGGATGTGACCAAGTAAATACACTTGATTTAACTACTTTAAGTTGGAAGCCATCCATCAAAGTGGGTGACAATCCAAATGAGATGTTGGTGACGCCCGATGGCAAGTATTTATATGTTTGTAATTCAAATGATAATAGTGTTTCGGTAATCGATTTAAAATCCAAAACAGTTATTGAAACATTAGACGCTGCGCTTTTTCCAAATGCGCCTAGTGGTTCTACGACCAATAGTTTAAGCTTGGATGCTATTAATAAGCGTTTATACATAGCGAATGCAAATAATAACTGTATTGCAGTTTTTGATGTGGAGGAGCCTGGTGAAAGCGTTGCAAAAGGTTTTATTCCAGTGGGTTGGTATCCAACTTCAGTGCGTGTAATCAATAAAAAATTATGGGTTGCTAACGGTAAAGGGTTTTCATCAAAACCAAATGCTTTTGGTCCTTCTCCAGTGCGTCCAAAGGAGGAAGTGATAAGCCATGGTGCCAGTTTTAAACCAGGAGACCAGGTTGAATATATTGGTAGCTTGTTCAAAGGCAGCATGAGTATTATTCCTATTCCTACTGATAAGGATTTAGTAGCTTACTCAAAGGCGGTATATAAAAATGTACCTTATTCAATTGCTAAAACAATATTAGCGGATTCAACTGCACCAGGTTTTCCGATACCAATGAAGCAAAATCAAAGTTCGCCCATTAAGTATGTTTTTTATGTCATTAAGGAAAACAGAACCTACGATCAGGTTTTAGCTGATCTTCCGCAAGGAAATGGCGATACTAGTTTGTTATTATTTGGAAGAAATATAACCCCTAACCAGCATCATATTGCGGAGTCATTTGTTTTGCTTGATAATTTTTATGTGGATGCCGAAGTGAGTGCGGATGGTCATAATTGGTCCATGGGTGGATACGCAACTGACTATTTAGAAAAAACATGGCCAAGTAGTTATGGAGGTCATGGCGGAACTTATGGTGGTGAAGGTGAAAGAGAGATTGCCAATAATAAAAATGGCTTTATTTGGAATCAATGTTATCGAAATGGGGTAAGCTATAGAAGCTATGGTGAATTTGTATCTGCAGGCAAACCTAGAATTTCAATTTTAAAAGACCATTATTCTACTAAGTATCCAAGTTATAATTTAGCAATTACGGATACGTATCGATATCAAGTATGGAAAAAGGATTTTGATTCCTTATTGGCAATAAATAAAGTACCACAGTTTAATACCGTACGATTTGGAAATGACCATACCGAAGGTTTACGATTAGGAAGGCCAACCCCTTACGCGCACGTTGCTGATAATGATTACGCAGTTGGTTTATTTATTGAAGCATTAGCCAAGAGCCCCATCTGGAATGAGACAGCTGTTTTTATTTTAGAAGATGATGCGCAAAATGGATCTGATCACGTGGATGCGCACCGCAGTCCAGCCTATGTTATTGGAGGATTTGTGAAACGTAATTATGTTGACCATACGCCTTACACCACTACTTCTATGTTAAGAACCATGGAACTTATTTTAGGCATGCCTCCAATGACGCAGTATGATGCTGCGGCAACGCCCATGTGGAAGTGTTTTGATTCAACTGCAAAACCATTTGTGTTTTCAGCGATTCCTCCTAAAATAAATACGAAGGAAGTAAACACGGCGCGTAATGAATGGCAACAAAAGTCAGAAAAATTAAATTTTGTTGTTGAGGATAGTAACAATGACTATGAGTTTAATAAAATATTATGGCATGGGTTAAAAGGAAATATTCCTTACCCTGCGCCGCGTCGTGCAGCTTTTGTAACGCCAACCGAAAAAGATTAAGTAACATTTTTGTATTAGCATAGATGCACTTTATGGAAATTAAAATTATTAAAAATAGATCTGATATTGGTGCGGGTACGCGCGGTTCTGATATGGGTATAGATGCAATTGAAATTGCTGCTATTAATCAGAATAATGATTTTTTTCATCGGTATTCATTTGTAGATGTTAAAACACATAATGAATCTATCTATCATAAAAACACCAATAATTTTGCGAAGCGCATTGAGCATGTAAAGGAACAATGCCAGCGTGTTTCTGATGCTGTCAAAGAAACTATTTCATCAGGCAATTTCCCTATTGTATTATCTGGAGATCATTCATCGGCGCTAGGTACCATCAGTGGTATTAAGGCAACAAATCCTGAAAAAACAATCGGTGTAATTTGGATTGACGCACATGCTGATTTACACGCTCCATATACATCACCTTCAGGCAATATTCATGGAATGCCGCTAGCTGCAGCAATGAATATGGATAATTTAGGTGCAAAAATCAATGAACCAGGTGAAAACACTGCAAAACAATGGGATGAATTAAAAAATATAGGTATTCCTGGTCCAAAAATAATTCCTGCGCATTTAGTATATTTTGGTTTGCGTGATTTTGAGTCTGCAGAAAAACAAATAATTGATCAGTACGAAATTTTATTTTTTGAAGTTGAAGAGACCAGAGCAAAGGGCTTGGAATTTTGTATTCAAAAAGCGCTTAAGCAATTAAATAGTTGCGATCAAATTTATATATCCTTTGATGTGGATTCATTGGATTGTGATCGTGTTTCTTATGGAACTGGGACTCCAGTGCCTATTGGCTTTTCATCTGGTGAAATAAAGGAGCTATTAGCGCTCTTTATTGCAACTAAAAAGATTTGTTGTGTTGAATTTACCGAGGTTAATCCACTTTTGGATAATAAAGGTAACAAAATGGCCGAAACGGCATTTGAAATTTTGGATCAATTAGTTGTTGACTTAATGCGCTCCTAATTAATTTTTTATTTATTCTTTTTTTAGTGACTAATGTATTATTTTTAACTCCTAAATAAAAAATATGTCAACAAAAATTACCATTAATAATAACGGTTCATTAAAAGTAGAAGGAGAATTCACCATAGTAGATCGTGCTGGAAATACTTACGATTTAGCAGGTAGGGAAGTGATTGGACTTTGCCGTTGTGGATTAAGTAAGAACAAGCCATTTTG
>DOMR01000232.1:0-7025 GCA_003509845.1 Chitinophagaceae bacterium
TCGTCTCGAAATAGTATTTACGCACTATAATTAAATATTGTCCAAATAAAAAAGCCTTCCACCCAATTATTGGCAGAAGGCTTTTTTTATATTTCTTGAACTATTATAAAGTTTTCAATACGTCGTTCATATTGCGCACAGCGTCGGCGCTTTTGTTGAATGCTGCTTGTTCGTCGGCAGATAAATCCATGGCAACAATCTTTTCCCAACCATTCTTTCCAATTACTACAGGTACCCCTAAGCAAATGTCTGATTGGCCATATTCGCCTTCCAGGCTTACGCAACAGGTAAATAATTTCTTTTCATCACGTACAATACTTTCCACCAATGCAGCGCCTGCAGCACCTGGTGCATACCAAGCAGAAGTACCTAATAATTTTGTAAGTGTTGCGCCGCCCACCATGGTATCGTTGATGATGGTTTGTTGTTGTGCTTCATCTAAAAATTGCGTAACAGGAATGCTATTCCAAGTAGCATGCTTAATTAAAGGAATCATAGTGGTATCACCGTGACCACCTACAACCAATGCATTTAAGTCAGATGGGCTGCAATTTAATGTGGTGCTTAATTGGTATTTGAAACGGGCACTATCTAAAGTACCACCCATTCCAATAATTCTATTTTTAGGTAAACCAGTGGATTGCAATGCTAAGTAAGTCATGGTGTCCATTGGGTTACTAATTACAATAATGATGGTGTTCGGTGAATGCTTTAAAATATTCTCACAAACACCCTTTACAATACCAGCGTTCGTGCCAATTAATTCCTCACGTGTCATACCTGGTTTACGCGGTAAACCAGAAGTAATTACTACCACATCTGAATTTGCTGTTTTTGAATAATCATTCGTTGATCCAGAAATGCGCGTATCAAAACCCAATAAAGCAGCCGTCTGCATCATATCCTGAGCCTTACCTTCAGCAAAGCCCTCTTTAATATCTAATAAAACCAATTCTGTTGCTAATTCTTTACGGGCAATATTATCAGCACATGTAGCACCCACGGCACCTGCACCTACGACTGTAATTTTCATATCTTTTTATTTAAAATAAGTGTTTAATAATTTTACGCAGCAAAGTTAGCTATTTGCTTTCTATTATCTTTATTAAGTCAAAAATATCTGCCCCTTTTTCATACACTTTCACAAATTGGTTGTTTTTATATAAAGCCACAAATGGAGTCATTTTAGGGCGAAAAAAGGTAGGGATTGCATAAGAAGGATCACGACCTATAAGTATATTAGGTCGGCCCACAAATTTAAATTTGTCTGCAAAGGCCTGAATAGCAATCATGTCACGATAGCTGTCCCAAATGAATAAAACATTGGTTAATTTGTCCTTATACTTATTTATGGTAGCCGCTTCGGTCTCGCAATGAGAGCAATCGGGGCTAAAAAAAATGATGCAAGTATATTTATACTTAGGGATCGTTTTATTAGTAACCTCCCTGCCGTCAATTAGGGTTAACGTAAAAGCAGGTAAATTTTTATCTTTTAGGTAAGGAGAATTTGGATCAGGTTTAACATCTAAACTTTGCGCTGATGCCTGTCCAATGATCAACATAGTTAAAAGGCTTAGAATAAATTTTTTCATAATATTATTTTTGGGTCATACGCATTGATTTTGCGTCTTGTAAAAATTTCGATGCAAATATAAAATTATTTAATAACACATTTTTGCTGTAGATGATTTCGGCATTGTTCCCTTCCCATTCTTTTTTGCCTTGGTGTAAATAGATAATATGGTCGCCAATTTCCATCACACTATTCATGTCATGTGTGACTACAATGGTGGTGATATTAAACTCGGTGGTAATATCTTGAATCAATTTATCAATGACCATGGATGTTTGAGGATCCAGTCCTGAATTTGGCTCATCGCAAAATAAGTATTTCGGTTTCATGATGATGGCACGTGCCAATGCAACTCTTTTTTTCATTCCACCGCTAATTTCAGCAGGATACTTTTCATTTACACCATGCAAGTTCACCCTTGCTAAAGTTTCTGATACTTTTTTATTTTTCTCATCCAAACTTAAATGGGTAAACATATCCAAGGGAAAACGTACATTTTCTTCTACTGTTTTTGAATCAAATAAAGCATTGCCTTGAAATAGCATTCCTATATTATTTCGTAATTCTTTTCTTTCCTCTTTGGACATGCTGCGTAACTCTTCCCCATCAAAATATATTTCCCCCTTGTCCGCGGCAATTAAATCAACAATACATTTGGTTAAAACCGTTTTACCGCTACCACTGGTGCCTATTATTAAATTACAAATGCCTGGTCTAAATTGCGCAGTTATGTCGTTTATAATTACTTTGCCTTCAAAAGCTTTTGATATATTTTTTACTTCAATCATGCTTATGAGTTCAAGGGTGTTTGTAAACGCAATAAGTCGGCAAAATCATCTGCGCGGCTAATTAATTTCGCTTCCTCTTTTTCCAATAAAACCTGCGCTGGTTTGTAGCGGGCATTATAATTACTAGACATCTCATAACCGTATGCGCCTGCATTATAAAATACTAAATAATCACCTTCGGAAATGGTTGGAATAGGGCGGTCCCACGCAAAAGTATCCGTTTCGCAAATATTGCCAACTACTGCATAATTTTTTGTTGGTTGATCAGGGTGGCTAATATTATCAATATGATGGTAAGCGTCATAAAACATAGGTCGTATTAAATGATTGAGGCCTGTATTAATACCTGCAAATGTAATTTCACCTTGCTCCTTTAATACATTCACTTGCGAAATAAAATAGCCTGCTTCACTGACCAAATATTTTCCTGGTTCAAACCAAGCGATAAGCGGTCGTCCAAATTTTTCAGACATTTTTTTCATCACTTTATTTACCTCGCTTCCTAATAAAGCAATATCCGTTCCTTTTTCATTCGGGGTATAGGGCACTTTGAATCCGCCACCAAAATCTAAAACCTGGACGGTGGGGAATTCACCTAATATACTTTCAAAAACATCTGCTGATTGTAAAAACACACTTACTTCCTTTATTTCACTTCCCGTATGTATATGTAAGGTATTAATATTAAGTTGGAATTTTTCTTGAATGGTTTTTAATTCATTGAATTGTGTCAAAGGAATCCCAAACTTACTTTTATCGTGTCCTGTTGAAATTTTAAGATTCCCGCCAGCCATAATATTGGGACGAATACGAACGCCTACTGCATAAGTGTTTCCAAATTTTGCGCCGAACTTTTCTAAATTGGATAAGCTATCAATATTTACATTAATGCCCAAAGCAACCGCTTCGCAAATTTCATCAAAGGAGACACTATTACTGGTATATAAAATATTTTTTGGTTCAAAGCCTACATGCAATGCCAACTTCACTTCATTAATCGAGCTGCAATCAATTGGGCAGCCTGCGTTTTTTACTACTTGTAAAATATGAATATTGGTGAGGGCTTTACATGCATAAAAAAAACGCGTTTGAGTCATATCAAAATGACTGACCAAATTTTGATATTGTGAAACAATCTTTTCCGCATGATATACATATAAGGGCGTACCAAATTTTTCAGCTGCTTGCTTTAATTGCCCATAAGTTAAACTTGACTTCATGCTACGAAGATACAATTAGAACTGATGTTTTAATACGAAATCAGTCGGGATAATTTGAGAAAATGTAAAGGAGGGGACTTTTGCTATTCTGGTTGTTCAGGCGCATTGTCCTCATGATCTGCAGCATCAATAGCATCAGCATCATAATCACCTGTTTCTTCTTCGGCATTAGGTGTGTCCATATCCGCTTCGGCTTCAATGGCAGCATCTAATTCAGCGGTTTGATTAAATACACTATTGTCGGTAAAATCTTCTGGTTTAACTACAGTTGCTTCCACAACTTGATCCGCTAAAACTTCTCTAATTTTTGGTAAATCGTCGGTAGAATTGATGCCGAAATAATCCATGAAATTAACGGAGGTAGAATATACCAATGGCTTACCTGGCATATTTTCATTGCGACCACTAATCGTGATTAATTCTTTCTCTAATAATTTTTGTATCGAGTAATCGCTATTCACACCACGAATTGCTTCCACTTCCCCTTTAGTGATGGGTTGCTTGTAAGCGATAATCGCTAATGATTCTAAGGCAGCGTTTGATAAACGTTTTAAAAACTTATCTCCGTTTAATTGTGCAATGGTATTATGAAAATTCGGCTTCGTTAAAAATTGCCAACCGCCCCCACTTTGTTTTAATTCAAACGGATAAAATTCCGTTGCATATTTTTCTTGAATACCCTCTAAAGCCGACTCCACTTGACTCAATGTAATGCGTTCTTCTAAAAATCCAAAAGCGTTATTAATAAGCTCAGTAATGTCATTTGCATTTAGTGCTTTTTCACTTGCAAAAACTAAGGCTTCAATATGCGGAATGATTTGGCTTATTTCCATAATAGGTTTGTATTCTTATCCGTTTAATGCAGCAGCACCACTTACAATTTCCGTTAATTCGGTTGTAATGGCTGCTTGACGTGCGCGGTTGTATGATAATTTCAATGATTTCAATAATTCGTTTGCATTTTCACTTGCCTTATCCATCGCTGTCATTCTAGCGCCATGCTCACTTGCGTTTGCATCCAATACTGCTTTGAATAATTGGGTGTTCAATATTTTTGGCATTAACTCAGCAACCAAAACTTCTTTTTGTGGTTCAAAAATGAAATCTATTTTTTTCTGATTTTCTTTTTTTATAATCTTAGGAACAGGTAAAAATTGCTCCGCAGTAAATACCTGTGTAGCGGCATTTTTAAACTCGCTGTATATAATTTCTATTGCATCAAACTCTTTGTTTGAAAAAGCGTCCATTGCTGCTTGTGCAGCCAATTGTACATTTGCAAAATTTAAATTTAAAAAGATATCTTTAAAATTAGCATTGGTTGTAAAACCTGCTTTGCTTAAACTTTCATATCCTTTTTTACCAATGTTCCAAATGGTCACTTTTTGTTTTGGATATTTTTCGGTAATGGTGGTTTTAGCCAATTTTACCAAGTTGGCATTATAGCCTCCGCACAATCCTCTATCTGAAGTGATAACAATCAGTAATACATTATTCACTGGACGAGTTTCCGCCAAAGCTAAATTTACATCACCTTCTAAACTGCTTAAAATATTACCTAACATTTCCTGCAACTTACGCGTATAAGGACGCATCTGTGTAATCGCATCTTGCGCACGACGTAATTTTGCCGCACTTACCATTTTCATTGCTTTTGTAAGCTGCTGGGTAGATTGCGTACTTTTAATCCTATTTCTTACTTCATTCAATTGACCTGCCATAGTAGTAAATTTTCCGATTTTTCTTAATGAATCCCGCTTAAAATTAAGGGGTACTTAAGGCGAGCAAAGGTATCATTTTTTCGTTCATTTTTCACTTTTCAGGCCCTTCAAGTTAATTTTTATATTCCCAGGCCCATAAAATGGCCAAACTGCCTTCAAATGCTTACCTTTGACACCCCTTAACTAGTGGCCAAAATGTCATTGGCATAGTGATTGCTAATAAGGGATTATATATAATTTATCATAGGACTATGTTGCAATTTATAAGTAAAATATTCGGCGGATCTAAAAGTGAGAAAGATGTTAAAAAGATAGCGCATTTAGTGCCTATTATCAATGGGCATTTTGCGTCCTATGAACAACTTTCCAATGATGCATTGCGCGGTAAAACAACCGAATTTAAAGCGCGCATCACTGCGCATTTGACAGCTATTGACGAAACTATTCAGGCGGAACAAGCCAAAGCAGAAGCGCTTCCAATGAGTGAGTTTATGGGGCGTGATTCGATTTATCAAAATATAGATGCATTAAAAAAAGACCGTGATAATGCTTTGGAAACCATTTTAATGGATTTATTACCAGAGGCATTCGCGGTCGTGAAGGAAGTAGCGCGTCGTTTTACAAATAATACCGAATTAGTGGCTACCGCTACTGAATTAGACCGTCAGTTTTCTGTCAAAAAGGAATATGTAAGTATCAAAGGCGAGGAGTCGGTTTTCCAAACAACATGGAAAGCGGCTGGGATGCCCGTTACTTGGAATATGGTCCATTATGATGTGCAGTTAATTGGAGGTATCGTTTTACATGAGGGAAAAATTGCGGAAATGTCCACTGGTGAGGGTAAAACTTTGGTATCCACCTTGCCAGCCTATTTAAATGCATTGTCGGGCGAAGGGGTTCATATTGTTACGGTGAATGATTACTTAGCCAAAAGAGATAGTGAGTGGAATGGTACTTTATTTGAGTGGCTAGGTTTAACGGTAGATTGTATCGACAAACATCAGCCCAACTCTGAGGAGCGTCGCGATGCTTATCGTGCGGACATCACTTACGGCACTAACAATGAATTTGGATTTGATTATTTGCGGGATAATATGGTGCATACACCGGAGGAAATGGTACAACGAAAACATCATTTTGCGATGGTGGATGAGGTGGATAGTGTATTGATTGATGATGCGCGTACCCCTTTAATTATTTCTGGTCCAATTGGGCATCCAACAGGAGAACAACAATTTTTTGAATTAAAACCAAGGATTGAAAAATTGGTAGAGATTCAGAAAAAAGTAGTGAATCAATTTTTAATTGAAGCCAAGAAAAAAATAGCAGAAGGGAATGATGATGTGAAAGATGGCGGATTGGCTTTGTATCGTGCATTCAGAGGCTTGCCTAAAAATGGTGCCATCATTAAATATTTAAGTGAGCCCGGTATTCGTGTAAAATTACAAAAAGCAGAGAATCATTATTTGGCGGATCAACAACGCGAGATGCCAGCAGTGGATGCGGAGTTGTATTTCCATATTGATGAAAAAAATAATTCAGTGGAGTTGACTGAAAAGGGATTACAGTTAATTACAAAATCAGGGGAGGATCCCAACTTCTTTTTATTGCCAGATATTAGCATTGAACTAAATGCGATTGATCAAAATACAGCAATAAATCCTGAGGATAAATTACAACAAAAGGAAGTCATCATTAATGACTACAGCATTAAGTCCGATCGTAT
>DOMR01000232.1:7153-7585 GCA_003509845.1 Chitinophagaceae bacterium
ACAGGTCGTATCATGGAAGGTCGCCGTTATTCTGATGGCTTACACCAAGCGATTGAAGCAAAGGAAAATGTAAAAATTGAAGCGGCGAGTCAAACCTATGCCACCATTACTTTGCAAAACTTTTTCAGAATGTACCATAAGTTGGCGGGTATGACCGGTACTGCGGAAACCGAGGCTTCTGAGTTTTGGAGCATTTATAAATTGGATGTAGTTTCTATACCAACAAATATTCCAGCAATACGTATTGATGATCAGGATTTGGTGTACAAAACCAAGCGTGAAAAATTTGGTGCGGTCATTGATGCCATTGTGGAATTGCGTGAAAAAGGCCGTCCAGTTTTGTGTGGTACAACCTCCGTGGAAGTAAGTGAATTATTGAGTAGAATGTTGCGTCAAAAAAATATCCCTCACAATGTATTGAATGCGAAACAA
>DOMR01000232.1:7613-8489 GCA_003509845.1 Chitinophagaceae bacterium
GTTGCAGAAGCTGGTTTAACGGGTGCTGTTACAATTGCTACGAACATGGCAGGTCGTGGAACGGATATTAAATTAAGTCCCGAAGTAAAAGCGGCGGGTGGTTTAGCTATATTAGGTACAGAAAGGCATGAGTCGCGTCGTGTGGACAGACAGTTACGTGGTCGTGCGGGACGTCAAGGGGATCCGGGATCTTCTTTATTCTTTGTTTCATTGGAAGATGATTTGATGCGCATGTTTGGTAGCGAAAGAATTGCAAAAATTATGGACTTTGCTGGTTACAAGGAAGGAGAAGTAATTCAGCACAGCATGATTACAAAATCAATTGAACGTGCACAGAAAAAAGTAGAGGAAAATAACTTTGGTATCCGTAAGCGTTTGTTGGAATATGATGATGTGATGAACAAACAAAGATCTGTGATTTATAAAAAGAGAAGTCACGCATTGTTTGGAGAAAGATTGGCCTTGGATTTAGACAACGCTTTTTATCAAGTAGTAGAAGGGTTGGTGGTGAATCATAAAACAATGAATGATTATGAAGCATTCAAGTTGGGACTTATTGTTCAGTTTGGATTAGATAGTAAAATTTCATTGGAACAATTTACTTCCACCAAAGAAAATGATTTAATTGAATTAGTATATCAGGAAACGATTGGGCATTACGAGTACCGTAAAAAGGAAATGATGCAAAATAGTATTCCGGTATTTAAAAATATCAGATTACAACAAGGCAATCATATTGAAAATGTGATCGTGCCTGTAAGTGATGGAAAAACAGCATTTAATGTGCTCGTTAATTTAGATAAAAATATTGCAACAAGTGGTTCTGCTTTAGCTGTTCAATCCGAAAGGTCCATTGCATTGAGCTTAGTAGATGAT
>DOMR01000232.1:8538-8700 GCA_003509845.1 Chitinophagaceae bacterium
TTTAAAACAATCCGTACAAACGGCAACTTATGAGCAAAAGGATCCATTGGTTATTTATAAAATGGAAGCCTTTGAGTTATTTAGAAGAATGGATTTAGAGATAAATCATAAGTTGGTGCAATTTTTATGTCATGCACATATACCGATGGAAACCAGTGCTGT
>DOMR01000261.1 GCA_003509845.1 Chitinophagaceae bacterium
TGATTGGATTAGAGGAAATCATGTAGGTGGTCGTTCCCTGATGTGGGGTCGTCAAAGTTATCGCTTAAGCGATTTGGATTTTGAAGCCAATGCAAAAGATGGCCATGGAACCGACTGGCCTATACGCTATAATGATCTTGCGCCATGGTATAGCTATGTTGAAAAATTTGCAGGCATTAGTGGTAATCGAGATGGTATTCCTAACTTACCCGATGGTGAATTTCAACCAGCTATGGAAATGAACTGTGTTGAACAAATGGTGGCCAATAATCTTAAAACAAAAATGGGTCGTCCAATGATTATTGGAAGATCGGCGAATCATACTGCAAAAATTGGTACCCGTGGCCCTTGTCAATTTAGAAATAAATGTCACCAAGGTTGTCCATTTGGAGGTTATTTTAGTTCCAACTCTGCCACACTACCTGCAGCTTTCGCAACTGGTAACTTAACTTTAAGACCAGATGCCATCACTACAGAAATTTTATATGACAAAGAAACAGGTCGTGCAAAAGGTGTTCGAATTTTAGATGCGAACACCAATAAAACAGAAGAATATTATGCTAAAATAGTTTTCTTAAACGCATCTACCTTAGGCACTTCTCATATTTTATTAAACTCAGTATCAGAAGTTTTCCCAACTGGATTTGGAAATAGTAGTCAGCAAGTAGGACATAATTTAATGGATCATCATTATGGCGTTGGCGCGAATGGTGACTTTGATGGCTTCCTAGATAAATATACTTACGGTCGTCGTCCAAATGGTATTTATGTTCCTCGTTTTAGAAACTTAGATGGCGGTTCCTCTGCAGGTTATGTTCGTGGATTTGGTTATCAAGGCGGTGCTTCTCGTAAACGTGGCGATGCAGATGGCATTGGTGTTGAATTAAAAGAAAGTATTACGGAACCAGGCAATTGGAGTATGGGCTGGGGTTCATGGGGTGAGCACTTACCTTATTATGAAAATAAAGTAAGCTTAAATAAAGATAAAAAAGACAAATGGGGATTACCTACCCTTGATATTGATTGCGAATTCAAGGACAACGAAATGAAGATGCGTGTTGATATGAAAAATAGCGCAGCAGAAATGTTAGAAGCAGCTGGTATCAAAAATATTACTACTTACGACAATATGCCTGCGCCAGGATTTTGTATTCATGAAATGGGAACGGCTCGTATGGGTAAGGATCCTAAAACTTCTGTTTTAAATAAATGGAATCAAATGCATGATGCTAAAAATGTTTTCATTACAGACGGTTCCGCCATGGCTTCATCCGCATGTCAAAATCCATCATTAACTTATATGGCATTAACTGCAAGGGCAACTGATTTTGCAGTAAGCGAATTAAAAAAAGGAAATCTGTAAAGATTTCCTTTTTTATTTTAATTGTGCTTTTATTTAATTAATTTTTATGCCTAATGCTTGATGCACCGGAGGTATTAGATTCTTTTACATTTGGATTCCCTTTGTAATCAATGCTACTTGCACCAAGTGAATTTGCTTTTAATATTTCAGTAACTGTTGCTTGTATACTACTTGCACCTGAAGATTTTAAAATAGCCCCTTTTGAATTTAAGTTGTAAAGTTTTGCATCACTTGCCCCAGAAATTACCACAGATAAATCATCCACCCTTCCGGCTAATTCAATCTTAGAAGCACCCGCCCCTGTAATAACAATTGTATTTGCATCCACCGAACTTTTACAATCAGAAGCTCCCGAAATATCATAAATAATTACGCCAGCACTAATATCTCCTTTCAAATCCGAAGCGCCTGATAAATTGATTCTAATTTTAGGTGATTCAATTCTATTCACCAAGTGTACATCACTCGCGCCCGACGCTGTTATTGCATTAATATCTTTTATACTTACATAAGCCTTGGTTTTGTAGTTCCCCCATTTTTTCCAATTAAACCAAGATCCATTTTCTCCTAAACGAATAATCAAAACACCCCCTTCTACTTCCGTGATAATATGATCTCTGATTTCATCGCTACTTGCACTGACTGCTACTTTGCTTGAAGCGGATTGTGTTAAATACAAATCAATGGCACTAGAAACGCTGATTGCATTAAAGCTTGCCACTTTACGCACTTGTGCATTATCATCGTATACTATAGCTGTTTTTTGTTGCGCATTGATATTGCAACTCGTCAAAACCAACAATGCAAGTACTAGCTTTTTCATAATATGTGTGTTTATATTCCTTAAAACGAAATAACTATTATAAAGTTACACTTGCTGGTATGATTAATTCATATTATTTTTGCCCCGTCCTCGGGGTGCTGTAAAAAGCTGAGAAAAAACCCGTTGAACCTGAACAGGGTAATGCCTGCGAAGGGAAGGTCAACGCAACACGCGCACTTCTCATAGCTATTATTCCTGTTCCCATTATCAATTTTGTAAAAAATTAAACTTTAGTCATGACTAAGTTACTGGGAACAATTGTGTCATTTTTTATGCTCGCCACACTAATGGCGCAGCAACCAAAGCAAGTATTGCAAAAGCTGTCCACATCGGATAGCTTAAAAAAGTATACAGATAGTATACGAAACCTGCCTCCACTCGAAGTAAAATCTATTAGAGCAAACGAACAAGGTCCATTTGCAAAAAGTAATATTTCAAAAAATCAG
>DOMR01000186.1 GCA_003509845.1 Chitinophagaceae bacterium
TCAATTTTGATCAAGCCCCAACTGGAGGACCATTGTCACAAGGTTTTGATTATTCTTATATTCTACCAGCATCTTTGGATATGCCACCATATTGTTATTTGGAGAATGATCAATTAACAGAATTGCCTACAGGATTTACGCCCGGTAATAAATTAGAGTCAGGCTATACGGGCCCATTTTGGAGACCAGGTTTAATGTCGCCTTCTTTTGACTTTGTAAATGTATTACCTACGTTTACCAATAAAGCAATCGGTTTTATTCAAAAGCAACACAAGTCTTCCAATCCCTATTTTTTATATTTTCCAATGCCAGCACCACATACGCCATGGATGCCGACAGATAAATACAAAGGCAAATCACAAGCAGGGGAATATGGTGATTATGTAATGATGGTAGATGATGCAGTGGGCGCAATTTTGAAAGTGCTTGATAGCTTAGGTATGTCCAAGAATACCTTGGTTTTATTTGCAAGTGATAATGGGCCTTACTGGAGAGAAAATTTTGTAGCCGAATTTAATCACAAATCAGCGGGTGAATTCAGGGGAATGAAAGGGGATGCTTTTGAAGGTGGGCATCGGGTGCCATTTATTGTAAGTTATCCTGGTAAAGTAAAAGCAGGTACTGTGAGCAACGCCCCAACTACTTTAGCGAATTTAATGGCTACTTGTTCGGAATTAATTGGTAACACTGCGCCTGAATTTAATACTGCAGATAGTTATTCAATACTTCCTATTTTAACAGGGAAAGCAACCATTGTAAAAGATCAGCCTGCAATTATCAATATCTCATCAAAAGGATATTTTAACATCAAAAAAGATAATTGGAAATTAATTACAAAACTTGGTTCAGGAGGGTTTTCATCACCCGTTGAAATTAATCCAAAACCAGGGGAGCCGATGGGTCAATTATACAATTTGGCAACGGATATCAGTGAACAGCACAATGTATATAATCAATATCCAGAAAAGGTGAAAGAATTAACCCAGCTACTTGAAAAAATTAAAAGTACGCCTGCGAATCAAAAGATAAAAATTCAAGAATAAATTAATATATGAAAACAAGGTTATTATTAGGGTTATTATTTTTAGTAGCAACTCTTACTAGTCAAGCGCAAAAAACAAATCAAATATGGTTGGATGATTTAGACATTCCCGCATTCTCTGATGGTATTCCTGGGGTATCAACGAAAGCTAGTGCTAGCGGTGAGCCAATTCAATTAGGCGGTGTAAAATATAGTAGAGGACTTGGAATAAGTCAAATAGGACTAATGGTTTTTCAACTAGATGGAAATGCGACACAGTTTTCTGCAATCGTAGGAGCAGATGACAATGCGAATAAAGCAACAGAAACACATTTCTATATTTTAGGTGACAGGAAAATATTATTTGAATCAGGGGCAATGAAAGTAGGGGATGTGCCTAAAAAAGTTAATATCAATTTAGTTGGGGTAAAACGTTTCGGAATTTTAGTTAAAACGGAAGCTTCTTCACAAAAGTTTTCTTCTGATATTGCGAATGCACAATTTACCATGTTGGAAAATAAAATACCACAACCCATTGCGAATGATGGGGAAAGATATATTCTTACGCCAGCTCTAGCAAAAACACCCAGAATTAATTCACCTAAAATATTTGGTGCAAAACCAGGAAGCCCCTTTTTATTTACCGTGGTAGCAACTGGGGAAGCTCCAATTTCTTATTCTGTGGATCATTTGCCGAATGGTTTAACGATTGATTCCAAAACAGGAATCATAACTGGAGTTTTAAATAAAAAGGGTACTTATTTAGTTACCATGAAAGCAAATAACAATTTTGGTGCAGCACAAAAGCAATTGACCATTAAAATTGGAGATACAATTTCATTAACACCACCGATTGGATGGAATGGTTGGAATTCGTGGGCAAGATTAATTGATAGAGAAAAAGTGATTGCATCAGCGAATGCAATGGTTAATATGGGTTTAAGCAAGCATGGTTGGACCTATATTAATATTGATGATGGCTGGCAGGGATACAGAACTGCCAATAATTATGCATTGCAACCCAATAAAAAATTCCCAGATTTTAAAGGGATGATTGATGAAATACATAGTAAAGGACTTAAGTTGGGATTGTATTCAACGCCTTGGATTACCAGTTATGCAGGATTTGGGGGTGGCTCTTCTAATTTTGAAGACGGCGCTTTGCCGGATTCAATCATTAATAACAAAAGGTCATTTAGGTATATCGGAAAATATCGTTTTGAAAAGCAAGATGCCATTCAAATGGCACAATGGGGAGTTGATTATTTAAAATATGATTGGAGAATTGAATTAGGGTCTGCGGAAAGAATGTCTGAGGCTTTAAAAAACTCAGGACGTGACATTATATATAGTTTGTCCAATTCAGCACCATTTAGTCAAGTTAAAGATTGGGCGCGTATATCAGAAGCTTGGCGCACAGGACCTGATATCAGAGATAGTTGGCTTAGTTTATATGTATCCGCATTTACATTAGATAAATGGGGCCCTTATGGCGGCCCAGGTCATTGGAATGATCCAGACATGATGATATTAGGCAATGTTACTACTGGTGCTAAATTACATCCAACACGTTTAACACCCAATGAGCAATACAGTCATGTGAGTTTATTTAGTTTATTGGCTGGCCCAATATTGATTGGTTGTCCTATTGAGCAATTAGATGCTTTCACTTTAAATTTGTTGTCCAATGATGAAGTGATTGAAGTAAATCAAGATCCATTGGGTAAATCTGCAAGATTGGTTTTGGAAGAGCAGGGGGTACAAGTTTGGTTAAAACAATTGGAGGATGCCGCATATGCGGTAGGTATATTTAATACCGCTGATTTTGGTAAAACACCTGCTTCCTATTTCAGGTGGGAAGATGAGCAAGCAGCAATCTATACCTTAGATTTTAATAAACTAAAATTAAAAGGGTTATTCAATGTCCGTAATGTTTGGACGCAAAAAGAAGTAGGCGCGAATGCAAAGAGTTTTAAAGCAACAGTACCACATCATGGTGTAGTACTATTAAAATTGACGCCAACGAAATAATCAATATAACTGTATGAAGAAATATTTTTCAATCCTTGTTGTAGTCATTTCTTTTATTTCATTTAGCATTAAAAGTTATTCTCAGCAGGATAATACTATTGCAGCTCAAAATGATAGCTTGTTCCCAAAAAATATTCCAGCTCTTTTGCTGTCAAGTAATGGAACAGTTATCAAAACTAAAAAGGATTGGGAAAAAATACGCCGACCTGAGTTGGAACAATTACTTGAAAATGAAATTTATGGTTTTGTACCTTTTGGAGATGTTAAAATGACTAGCAAGGTATTAGAACAAGATGATAATGCCCTTGAAGGAAAAGCAATTCGAAAGCAAGTAAAAATTACTTTTACTAATGCGGAAAACAAAATGGTATCGGTTGCATTATTAATGTATTTACCTAAAGGGCTAAAAAAATTTCCTACTTTTTTAGGATATAATTTTAATGGGAATGAAACTATTTATCCGGACCCAATGATTCAATCAAGTCCTGTATTGAACGGGAATAACAAACAAAGGGGAAGAGATTCTTTGAATTGGCCAGTGGCAACCATCATCAATGCGGGCTGTGGTGTTGCAACCATGTATTATTGGGAAGTGGCACCCGATAAGGAAGAATTCACTACTGGCATCTACTCATTATTTTATCAACCCAATCAAGTTAAGCCATTGCCAAATGAGTGGGGAGGATTGGCTGCATGGGCATGGGGATTATCTAAAGCGATGGATTATTTACAATCCGATAAACAGGTGGATGCAAAACGTGTTATTGTATTGGGACATTCCCGGCTAGGTAAGGCTGCAATATGGGCTGGTGCAAAGGACCAACGTTTCGCAGGGGTCATCTCTAGTGGCTCAGGTGCGATGGGGGTATCTATTTCAAAAAATAAAAAAGGAGAAACCTTGAGCGCTGTCATTAAAAGATTTCCAAGATGGACAGCCGGCAATTTTAAAAAGTACCTCAATCAGGATGCGAATTTACCATTCGATCAACATATGGTGGTTGCGATGGTAGCACCAAGGCCTATTTATATTAGTAGCGCTTCTGAAGATCAGTGGGCTGATCCTTCGCATGAGTATTTGTCAGCCTATTTGACTACGGAAGTATATGCTTTATATGGTTATCCAAAATGGTCGTATCAAGCACCAAAAATCCAAGAACCCATTCAAGGTCGCGTATCCCAACATATCAGAGATGGTAAGCATGATATATTACCTTATGATTGGAATTTATTTTTAACATTTGCGCAAAGAGAATTAAAGTAAAACCTAAATGATACGATATTCATTCAAGTCATTATTATTCATTTTACTATTTTGTTTTTTCAATATTACCGGGCATGCACAAAAGACAGCTTCAAAATCAATGTTGCAATTGGACGTAAACTGGGCGTCGCATTTAAAACAACATGATTTATTATGGAATAGTATACCCAAGGATTATTTTGCTGGTGCTTATGTGGGAAATGGATTATTAGGGACTATTTTATTTAAGGATGATCAATTACCTAATACCCTAAGGTTTGAAATAGGACGCACTGATGTGTATGATCATCGAACGGCTTCTCCTAGTGCTTATGAAACTAGTCGCTTACCCATTGGTCAATTATTATTGACTACGGTGGGCGTTGCAACGAAAGTGAATATTAGAACTGATTTATGGAATGCTGAAATTATAGGGGAACTTACAACAACAAAAGGAACATTAAGTTTTAGATGTTTTGCCCCTTCTAGTGAAGAGTTAATTATTGTAAATTTAAAAACAACTGGAAACGAAGCAGCGGCTAAATTTTCATTTCGTCCGCAACTAGCGCAGAGCGCCAGATACATTGCAAAGCGTGCAATGGGTTTAGAGTTAAATGTGGTGTATCAACAAAACCCCAATTTTACAACGCGTAAGGAAGGAGATATTGAAGTGGTAACACAACCTTTATTAATGGGCGATGATTATGCAACCGCATGGCAGGAACAAAAAAATAATAATGGGGAACGTACTGTATTATTGACGGTGGCGAATAGATGGGGAAAGTATCGTAAATCAATGTCAGGCTCGGCTACGGATGCGGTGGCTACTATTCAAGCAGCAAAAAATAAATCTTTAAAAAACATTGAATCAGCGCATCGTCAATGGTGGCATGCTTATTATCCCGCAAGTTTTGTGAATTTTCCTGATGCAAGATTAGAAAGTTTTTATTGGATTCAATTATATAAGTTAGCAAGTGCTACCCATCCAGGGAAACTAGTGATTGATTTGTTAGGCCCTTGGTTTAAGCCCACTGCATGGCCATTACTATGGATGAATTTGAATGTGCAATTAACTTATTTTACGATGGGGGTTACTAATCATACCGCATTGGAAGATAATTTATATCAATTATTAGATCGCCACACCCAACAAATGATTGACAATGTTCCTTTGGAATTCAGAAATGATTGCGCAGGAATTAGAAACCCAGTAGGGTATGATGATTTATATAATCCCTTATTTATAACGAGTGATAAAAATAATGTGAAGGAGGGAATGAATATTATTGTACTTCCTTGGTTAATGCAAATGTATTATTTGCATAATAGAAGATTGATGGATGATA
>DOMR01000113.1:0-202 GCA_003509845.1 Chitinophagaceae bacterium
GAATCTTGCTTTAAAAGCAAATACGGCTGATATGACTACGAGCTTAGGACTCAAAGCAAACGCAACTGATCTTACTTCTGGATTAGCGTTGAAAGTAGACAAAGTAACCGGAAAAGAATTATCAACCAATGATTATACAACCGCTGAAAAAGATAAATTAGCGGCGATTAGTGGTACAAATACAGGCGATCAGGATCTAAGT
>DOMR01000113.1:425-7646 GCA_003509845.1 Chitinophagaceae bacterium
AACTGATCTTACTTCGGGATTAGCGTTGAAAGTAGACAAAGTAACCGGAAAAGAATTATCAACCAATGATTATACAACCGCTGAAAAAAATAAACTAACAGCAATAACTGGAACGAATACAGGCGATCAGGATCTAAGTTCATTTGCAACTATTACGAATCTTGCTTTAAAAGCAAATACATCAGATATGACTACAAGCTTAGGACTCAAAGCAAATACATCTGATATGACCACCTCGTTGGGACTCAAAGCAAACGCAACTGATCTAGTTTCAGGATTAGTATTGAAAGCAAATACATCTGATATGACTACTTCGTTGGGGCTAAAAGCAAACGCAACTGATCTTACTTCGGGATTAGCATTGAAAGTAGATAAGGTTACTGGTAAAGAATTATCCACCAATGATTACACAACCATCGAAAAAAATAAACTAACAGCAATAACTGGAACGAATACAGGTGATCAGGATCTAAGTTCATTTGCTACAGCACTTAGTTTAACAGATAAAGCAAACACAACTGATGTTACAACAAGTTTATCGCTTAAGGCAAATTTAATTTCTCCCACATTGACTTCTCCGGTGTTGGGAGATGCAACTGCTACAAGTGTTATTGCAAGTTCGGATATAAAAGCCAAAAGATATATTCAGTATGTAACTGCTGCAATTTCTTCAACAACAACAACTAACATAGATTTGAGCACTGGAAATGTATTTCAAGTTGATTTAGCAAATACAATTACAACAATCTCTTTTTCAAATATAGCAGTAGGCACCTATTTAATTAAATTTAAGCAAACAGTTGGTTCTAAAACTGTAAATTTTCCAGATACTTGGTTGTGGTCAGGTGGGGTTGAGCCAGTGGTGAGTGCAACACTGGGTAGAACTGATATTGTTACATTAATATATGATGGCACTAATTATTATGCCGCTATTGTTCAAAACTTTTTTTAATTATGAAATTTATCTTACCATTTATTTTTTTCATATCATTCAAAAGCAACGCTCAAATTGTGCCACAGGGTTTTTTAGTTGCTCCTGCTTATTTAGAGTCAGTTAAAATTGGTAACCAATACTGGTTAAAAAATAATTTAAATGTTGCAACTTATAATAATGGCGATCCAATTCCTTATTACTCAAATAATATAGGATGGGGAAGTTTAACCACGCCTGCAATGTGTTCTTATAATTTCGATGCATCGAACGATGCAGTGTATGGTAAATTATATAATTATTACGCTGTAATAGATTCAAGGGGTATTTGTCCTGTGGACTGGCATTCGCCAACTGATGCAGAGTTTGGAACCTTAAATACAACTATTGCAGGTAATGGTGGAACATTAAAAGAAACAGGTTTGCTATATTGGGATTCGCCAAATTCTGGTGCTACAAATACGACTAATTTTTCTGCTTTAGGTGCTGGATATATGGGGACTTCGGCTCCAAGTTTACAACGTAATGTAACCTATTTTTGGACTGCAAGTTCTTATGATGCTACGCGTGCATTTACTTGGTCCTTAAGCAAGGATAATACCAGCTTTACGCAGTCAAATGCAAACACAAAAGTGGGTGGGTTTTCAGTTCGGTGTATAAAAAATTAGCCTGTAGTAATTTGCGATGGCTAGTTTTTCAAAATCGGTTTTAATACATTTAACTTTCCATCAATTTTGTTTTCATCAAATTCCAATCCTAATACATGGGCAATAATTGGATAGATATTTACATTTTCAAAACCTTCAATTACTTTTCCTTTTTTAAACGCGGGGCCCCATGCCATAAAGCTGGCGCGCATTTCCACTAAATGATTATCAAATCCATGTTTCCCTTTGGTTGTTTTGTAGGGAGATAGATTAAATATTTTAGGTACATGCGGGATCAATAATAAATCACCTAAACGATTGTTCCAGTCATCTGATTTTTTATAATGCCAATAATCAGGAGTTTCATCTAATTTATAAACGGTGATATTGGTATCTTTTTTTAGTTCCTGGTAAGTAGATTCAATTTTTGAAGCGTCCTTTGCATACAAATGTAATTGTGCATCACCCCATGGCACTTTAAAGTAACTGGTGTCTACTGCTTTTGGTAAACCCAAGGTATTTACATTATCCACTGTAGTCATCCCATGATCAGATACGAATATATAGCTGATTGGAAGATTTAGTGGTGCAAGTGCTAATTGTAAAGCATTAATGCTACTATCTACAAATTGAACAGATTTATTTACTCTAGGATCTTCTGGCCCAAAGTCATGGGCATCATGATCAACATCTGGAAAATAAAAAGTGATAAAGTGCGGACGATTTTGTTCTGGAAGCGTTAACCAATCTTTCACCGCTTTGATCCTAGTCCCAATAGGTATTTTTTCACTATAATTATAATAATAGGTAGGACGAATGCCTTGAATAGCTGCTTCAGAAGCAACCCAATAAAAACTTGCAGTAATCATTTGTTGTTTTTCAGCTAATACCCATAGTGGTGTACCGCCATACCATTTTCCTTCGGCAACCATTTTTTTATTTCCCATATTGTAAAATGCGCCAGTAGGAACATCAATATAACTATTGTCAACCAATCCATGATGCGAAGGATATAAACCAGTTACAATACTATAATGATTTGGAAAAGTAACTGAAGGGTAGGAAGGCGTCATGAATTTTGCACGAATCCCATTCTTGGATAAATTTTGTAAATTCTGAGCCGCATATTTTTCTGCAAAATCAGCCCTAAATCCGTCCGCTGATATTAAAATAATATAGGGCTTGACTTGTTGTGCGGGACTATTTTTTCGGCCAGGAACAATTTGCTGTGTTAAATCAATTATATTTTTTTCAGCAACAGTGTAGTTGTGGTTGTTTACTTTTGAAGTATCCTGTGCTGCTAATTGCCCAATGAAACCTAGGCCAATAAAGAAAGTAAATATTTTGTATTTCATAGGTGCAATTTTAAAAAGGTTTTTTAAATAACTTTTTTCTTATTTGTATGCTTAATCCAACACTCAACAATGCTGCAATTATTCCTCCAGCAATGTCTAAAGGAAAATGTTGCCCAAGGTATATTCTAGAATAACCACAAATTAAAGCATACATAAAACCAACCAGTAAAACTTTTTTATTTGGGAAAATATATATGGTAACTAAAAACAGCGTGAAGGCAGTTGCGGTATGACCCGAGGGAAAACTATTAAAAGAATGCACCTCCACGCCAGCTACAGTATGAATTTTTGATAAGTCAATTCCACTTGCCAATGGGCGATTTGCATGGGGCCAAATTAATTGTTTTGGTATTTGAGTGAGTAGGGTAGAAATAATACTATTTATAATTATAAATAGGGCATCCTTTTTAAAAATCCCAACTACTAATATCAAATATGGAATCAAAATCCAGCCCTCCGCCAAATAAGTGAAATAGGAAAAAAAGGTATCTGCAAATGCGCCAAGATTGGTATTAAACCATAAAAACAAGCCATCTCTTCCAAAAATATAGCTAAGAATGAATAATATAATGGCCATGATTAATGCAGAAGCCTGCGCCAATTTGTAGCTAACATTTAAGGGCATTTTTGTGCTATTTAAAATAGACATGGTTTTAATAGGCTTATTTATGCAAAATTACTAAATGTTTGTGCTTGTGAGTCAACTATTTATTTGATGGGTTGTTATAACTTTACCAAATCTCATGAATAAACAAAAAGAATATATATCGGTCATTGGTGCTAGGGAGCATAACTTGAAAAACTTTGATATTACCATCCCTAAAAATGAATTGGTGGTGTTTACTGGCGTCAGTGGAAGCGGCAAATCATCACTCGCTTTTGACACCCTTTATAACGAGGGACAGCGACGTTATATGGAAAGTTTTAGTGCTTATGCAAGACAGTTTATGGGGGATATGGAAAGGCCTGATGTAGATCAAATTACTGGATTGTCGCCTGTGATTGCCATTGAACAAAAAACGACCAATAAAAACCCCAGGTCAACAGTTGGAACGGTTACTGAATTATATGATTTTTTACGTTTGTTATATGCAAGAATTGGGAAGGCCTATAGTTACAATACCGGAAAACCCATGGTTCAATTTTCCGAAGCAGAAATCATTCAAAATATTGCCACAGAGTTTAAGGATAAAAAAATTAATTTATTGGCGCCAGTAGTGCGTGGACGGAAGGGGCATTATCGCGAGTTATTTGAAGAAATTAGAAAAAAAGGGTTTGTTAAAGCAAGGGTAGATGGTGAGATTATTGAATTAAGACCAAAGTTTCAGGTAGACCGATATAAAATACATGATATTGAAGTAGTCGTGGATCGTATCCCGGTGAATGCTGCTATGAAAATCAGGTTGGGTGAAAGTGTTTCCCAATGTTTAAAAATGGGTAAGGATTTGTTATTCGTTTTAGAAGAAGGAAAAACAAAAGCGGTTCAATATTCAAAACAACTAATGTGTGAAACCACCGGACTCAGTTATGAGGAGCCTTCACCGAATAGCTTTTCATTTAACTCACCTTATGGTGCTTGCCCAAATTGTAAGGGATTGGGAAATGTATATGCTATAAATATGGACTTACTCATTCCAGACAAATCATTTAGTATTAAGGAAGGAGGGGTTACGCCGTTGGGGGAAGAAAGAGAAGCCAGCGTTTATAATCAAGTAAAGCAGTTTGCAAGAAAACATAAAATAAGTTTAGACAAAGCCATCAATGAATTAAGCAAGGAGCAATTGGATTTAATATTATTTGGAGACAAAAACATTTCATCCAACTTAGACTTGGATTTGAACGATGAAAATATTCCTGACACCTATACTGGAAGTTATGAAGGTATTGTGCCTATGTTGAAAAGATGGTTTACTTCCTCACAAAGTACCGATGTATTAAAAGCATGGGTCGAGCAGTTTATGGAATTGAATACTTGCCCAACCTGCGAAGGTGCTAGATTAAGAAAAGAAAGTTTGTGGTTTAAGGTGAATGAAAAAAATATTGCATTTTTAAATGACATGCATTTAGATGATTTGCAGGATTGGTTTAAAAAGCTACCAGCAAAATTGGATAAAAAAGATTCACAAATTGCAAGTGGTATATTAAAAGAAATTGATGATCGTATTTCGTTTTTAATGAATGTAGGATTATCTTATTTGTCCTTAAGTCGCCCTTCCAAATCATTGAGTGGCGGGGAGTCGCAACGTATTCGATTGGCAACACAAATTGGATCTCAATTACAAGGGATTACTTATATATTAGATGAGCCTTCAATTGGACTACATCAAAGAGATAACCAAAGATTAATCACTGCGCTAAAACAATTACGCGATATTGGTAATACAGTATTAGTAGTAGAGCATGATAAGGATATCATGATGGCGGCGGACTATTTGGTGGATATTGGTCCAAGGGCAGGAATTCATGGTGGTCATATTGTAGCACAAGGAACCCCACAGGAAATTATCAAATTAAAATCAGATACTGCGCTGTATCTGGCAGGAAAAAAGAAAATTGAGATACCGTCGGAACGCAGAAAAGGGAATGGTCAAATTATAAGTATTAAAGGAGCTACTGGTAATACTTTACAAAAAGTAAACTGTGATTTCCCCTTAGGAACATTTACTGTTGTGACGGGAGTGAGTGGGAGTGGAAAGTCTACATTGATTAATGAAACTTTGTATCCAATTTTATCTCAGTATTGTTATCATAGTAAAACCAAGCCCATGCCTTATGTAAAAGTGGCAGGCATAGAAAATATTGATAAAGTTATTGAGATCGATCAATCACCAATTGGTCGAACGCCTCGAAGTAACCCTGCAACTTATTGCGGCTTTTTTACTGATATTAGAACTTTGTTTGCATCTGTACCTGAAGCAAAAATTAGGGGCTATCAAGCAGGTCGTTTTTCATTCAATGTTAAAAATGGGCGTTGCGAAGTATGTGAAGGAGGTGGGATGCGTGTTATTGAGATGAATTTTTTACCAGATGTATATGTGCATTGTGAAAAATGTGGCGGGAAAAGATATAACAGAGAAACATTGGAAATTAGGTATAAGGGCAAATCCATCAGCGATGTATTAAACATGACGGTGGAGGAAGCCTGTGAATTTTTTCAAGCAGTTCCTTTTATTTATCGCAAATTAAAAGTGTTGTTGGAAGTGGGATTAGGATATATCACTTTAGGACAATCAGCGGTTACCTTAAGTGGGGGTGAGGCGCAGCGTGTTAAATTGGCAACGGAATTAGGAAAGAAGGACACTGGTAAAACATTTTATATACTAGATGAACCCACTACGGGCTTGCATTTTCAGGACATACAATTATTAATTGGTGTATTGAATAGATTAGTAGATAGAGGCAATACCGTATTAGTCATTGAGCATAATATGGATGTAATTAAAGTAGCCGATCATATTATAGACCTAGGCCCCGAAGGGGGAAGTGGCGGCGGACTTATTCAGTTTGCGGGTACACCGGAAGAGATGATTAAAAAATCGAAAACACATACCGCTAAATATTTAGCTTTAGAAATGAAGTAGCTACGAGGATGATTTTTGTAACAAATTTCACCCTTAAGCGTTCTACTATTTAAATTATACAATATCATTTTGAAAACTACTTTTTTATATCGTTCTTGTTTATTGATCATAGCTATCCTGTTTCATTCAGTAGTATTAAAGGCGGGTACTTTACAAGGAACTGTAAAGGATATGAAGGGTAAGGAAATACCATTTGCTTCAATTACTATTAAAAAAACAACCAAGGGGACAACTGCAAATAGTAAGGGGCAGTATGCTTTGCAATTAGGTAAAGGAGAATATATAATTGTATGCCAAAATATTGGATTTAAGACCAATGAGAAAAAGATTAAAATTGAAGATAATGTCACCACTTTAAATTTTGTTTTAGAGGAACAAGAATACGAGTTGAAGGAGGTGGTCGTGTCAAATAAAGCGGAGGATCCGGCATATGAGATTATCAGAAATGCAATTAAACAAAGACCTATCTATTTAAAGGAGTTCAATAATTTTAAATGCCAGGTGTATTTAAAAGGGCAACTACAATTGAGGGATTATCCCAGTAAGTTTTTGGGAGACACGGTTGATTTTGAGGATGGCGATACCAGCAAAGCGAAACTCTTGTATTTGTCAGAAACCTTTGCAGATTATTCTATCAAAGACAATCAGAAAAAAGTTGAAATCACTTCTACCAAAGTGAGTGGGCGTAGTAATGGGTTTGGATTTGG
>DOMR01000113.1:7665-11069 GCA_003509845.1 Chitinophagaceae bacterium
ATTATCTCATTTTACGAAAACAATATTGTGGTAAGTAATGCCTTTAATCCACGTGGATTTATTTCACCTATCGCAGATAATGCACTTAATTATTACAAGTATAAATACGTAGGGTCGTTTTATGAAAATGGACTTGAGGTTTGTAGAATTAAAGTAACACCTAAGCGTAAGCAGGAACCTTTGTTTACTGGGTTCATCACCATTATTGATGGCCGTTGGTGCATTCATAGTGTACAGTTGAATTTATTAAAGGAACAGCAGTTGCAATTAGTGGATACGGTGAGCTATGAGCAAATTTATACGCCCATTAATAATCAATGGGTGGTAAAACAACAAGTGAGTAATATTGCTGGTAGTTTTTTAGGTTTTAAGTTTTATGGTAGCTTTTTGCAGGTGTATAACCAATATGAAATCAATAAAAATTTTGGTCCAAAGTACTTTAGCAATATTGTCATCAAGTACCTAGATAGTTCTAATAAAAAATCATTGCAATTTTGGGATAGTGCGCGACCTGTTGCCTTGCTACCTAGTGAGGCTTTGGATTTTATTAAAAAGGACAGTCTTGAAAAATTGCGATCTACGCCTGCCTATATGGATAGCGTGGATAAGGTCAGGAATAAGCCAAAGTTTTTTAATGTGTTTATAAGAGGTTACAACTATAGTATACAAACTAAAAAAACCTTCCTGCGATTTGATCCTTTACTCACCACCTTTCCTACTTACTTTAATCCTGCGGAAGGAAGGGTGATGAATTTCAGAATGTCCTATTCAAAACAATTCAAAAGATATAATAACCTTCAAGTTAACCCAGCTTTAAGGTACGGGTTAAGTAAGCAAAAATTATACGGCGAGGTTATTGCCAACTACTCATTCCCTACAAAATCAAGGTCGGCTATGAATGTTGGTTTTGGAAATAACGTTTTTCAGTTTAATAACAATAATCCAATTACAGAATTTTACAACTCGTTGGGTGGATATATTTGGGGCCGAAATGATATGAAAACTTATTCTGCCTCATTTTTTAAAATTGGATACGGCCGAAATTTTGGACAAGGTATCAATGCATCTGTGAATTTGCAATATCAAAATCGGAAACCAATGGATAATGTGATTGACATTTTCAGAGGTAAAACTTTTGATCCAAATTATCCTACAACTTTAATGACTGCTAATCTAGTTCCGCATAAATCATTGGTAGTTAGCTTCAATGTTACTTGGAGGCCTTTCTCCAAATACCTTGAACTCCCTGAGCGTATGATTAATTTGGGTTCAAAATATCCTACACTTAATTTTAATATGGCGAGTGGTTTAAAATCAATAGCCGGAAGCGATGTTGATTTTGTAAAGTGGCGGTTAACTGCATCGCAAAATTTGAATTTAAAACTATATGGTAAATTAGATGCAAAAATTATTATAGGCGGTTTCTCTAATGCAAATAAAGTATTCACGCCCGATTATCAACATTATTTAGGTAATGAAATTGCAGTGAATAATAACTATATGAATGGATTTCAGTTATTGCCTTATTATACGTTTAGTAACACAGCATCCCTTTATACCGAATCCCATTTCGAATATCATTTGAATGGGTTCATTTCTAATAAAATTCCAGTATTTAAAAAATTAAATTGGTTTTTTGTGCTAGGGGCAAACACCTTGAATGTAAGCGGTAAGCCTAACTACTTTGAAACCTTCGTATCAGTGGAGAAAATATTTAAATTAATACGGGTTGATTTTGTAAACGGGTATTTACAAAATAGTCCAAATACACAAGGGGTTAAATTTTCGTATAAATTATTCTAGCGACGAATCATTGGGATATGATCAATTTCATCCTCCAGGTAAATTTCGCCCGCCTGTTCAAAGCCTTGTTCGTTGTAAAACTTTTTTAAATAAAGTTGGGCGCCAATTTTGATAGGCCCTTTGCCAAATAATTGCTCGCATTGTTCAATGGAATACTGCATTAATTTTTTTCCAATGCCCATGCCTCTGTATTTTGCAGCGTTTGCCACACGGCCAATACTCTGATAGCCCTTGTAAACAATGTCTTTATCAAATAAACGTGTTGTTGCAATTAATGTTCCATCAACATAACCAAGCACATGATAAGCTTTTTGGTCATTGTTGTCCGCGTCTAAAAATATGCAGTGCTGCTCCACAACAAATACATCACTTCTTAATCGCAACATTTCATATACTTCAGCTACAGATAAATCTGAAAAATGTTTGGTGACCCAAGTGGTATTATTAAGTTGACTCATACAACAAATGTAATTAAAAATTGATTAAGGTAAATTGACTAGTAGCCATATTTTCCTTTCCATCTTTCATTTAAAAATTTTTTTATTTCTTGCTCTCTTGTATTTTTTTGAGGCTGATATAAGGCGGTGTTTTTAATATTTTCAGGCAAGTATTCTTGCTCAAGGAAGTTATTTTCACCCAAATGTGAATATTGGTAATTTTTACCATAGGATAAGTCCTTCATTAATTTAGTAGGGGCATTTCTTAAATGTAAGGGTACCGGTAAGTTCCCTGTTTTGTCCACTAAGGCAAGTCCATGATTGATGGCTTCGTAGGATGCATTGCTTTTTGGGGAGCTGGCTAAATATATGGCACATTGTGACAGAATAATTCTGCTTTCCGGGTAACCGATTTTGGTTACCGCATCAAAACATGCATTGGCCAATAAAAATGCATTTGGATTGGCATTGCCAATGTCTTCACTTGAAAAAATAAGCATACGACGTGCGATGAATTTTACATCTTCTCCACCTGCTATCATTCTGGATAGCCAATACACTGCAGCATTAGGATCAGATCCGCGCATGCTTTTGATAAATGCGGAAACTATATCATAATGTTGTTCGCCATTTTTATCATAGCGTGCAATATTGGTTTGCGCTACTTCCATCACCCAATCATTAGTCAATACCAAGGGGGATCCTGATTTTTCAATATCAATTAACGCTTCAACGGATAACTCTAATAAGTTTAACAACTTTCGTCCATCGCCACCGGATAGTTGAAACAAAGCTTCTGTTTCTTTGATTTCAATATTTTGGCCTTGAAACATTTCATCCTTTTCAATCGCTTGATGAATTAATTTATGCAATGCCTTTTCATCCAATGCTTTTAATATAAATACCTGACATCTGCTGAGTAAGGCACTGTTTACTTCAAAGCTGGGGTTTTCGGTAGTGGCGCCAATTAAAGTGATGATACCTTTTTCTACAGCTCCCAAAAGTGCATCCTGTTGGCCTTTATTAAATCGATGAATCTCATCTATAAATAATATCGCACCTGGTTTTGATTTGGCTTCTTCAATAACTTCTCTTAATTCCTTTACACCGCTACTAATGGCACTGAGTTGATAATACGCGCTATTAAATGTGGTGGATATAATA
>DOMR01000113.1:11089-12803 GCA_003509845.1 Chitinophagaceae bacterium
TAGCTAAAGTTGTTTTACCAACCCCTGGTGGCCCCCATAATATCATAGAGGGGACTTTTCCTTTTGTAATTGCTTTTTGTAAAACACTATCCGGACTAGAAAGATGTTCCTGTCCAACCAAATCGGTAAGCGTTTTGGGGCGTAATCTTTCAGCTAAAGGGATGGCACTGTTCATTTGTATAAAGGTACAAAATTAGCAATACAAAATTTGACGCGGGTGAACCCAATATTTCGGGATAAAATCAAGTCATTGCTTACGCACAGATAAAGTGAGTCAAGCCTTGCCTGACTTAAAAAATACTATTCAAACAAATAGTCATAACGCTTAACCAATCTAAGGGTGGTTCTGATATGCAGGATTCCAATAATTCCAGTGACCAATAAAAATACGGATACGCCTCTTAATATTGAAAGAATCATTTTACTAGTAATTTCCGCAGGGAATCCAGCTTGTTGTTCTAAAAATTCGTTGATGAAGCCGCTTAATACTTCGTTTGTGGAGATAAGTATACTAATGGAATTAATAAAAAACAAACTACATAAGAACAAACTTACATAGGCATTGACTTTGATCCAATCCTTTGTTTTCTTTGTTTGAATTTGTTCCCGTTCTACGCCAGTTTTTAAAAATTTAAAACTTGTATAAGTGTAGATTACCAAGCAAGCCACGATGAATACCATAATTAGTGCACTTGGATTTGCCAATGAAGTGGCTAAAATAATGATATCTAAGAATGCAAAAAATAAAGCTATTGGAATTAAGCAATAGGAGAGCACTGTGTACAATTTCATTTCATTCGACATAAGGACGGATGCGTTTAATTTCAATAATTTATTTCAAATTCAATTTTATGTGAAGCTCTTCAAATTGCTTATCGTCAATGCTACTTGGCGCATCTAACATCACATCACGACCGCTGTTATTTTTAGGGAAAGCAATAAAGTCACGAATACTTTCACTGCCACCTAATAAAGCACATAAGCGATCAAAGCCAAAAGCAATTCCTCCGTGTGGTGGTGCGCCATATTCAAAGGCACCCAATAAAAATCCAAATTTATGTTGTGCTTCCTCGGGGCTCATGCCTAGGGCTGCAAACATTTTTTCTTGTAAAGCGCGTTGGAAAATACGTATCGATCCGCCCCCAATTTCATTACCATTTAAGACCATATCATAAGCGTTCGCCTTGATACCAGCATAAGGATGTTCTAAATATTTTGCAGCGTCACTAATTTCAGGTGCATTGTTAATCATAATCTCAATATGATCAGGCTTAGGTGATGTAAATGGATGGTGTCTAGCTACCCAACGATTACCTTCCTCGTCATATTCAAATAATGGGAAATCTAATACCCATAATAATTTAAATTCATCTTCTTTTCTAAAGCCTAATTGTTTACCTAATTCCAAACGAAGCTCGCTAATTGCTTTTCTTGTTCTTTCTTCCGCACCCGCTAATATTAATATTAAATCCCCTGCTTTTGCATTTGAAGCAGCTGCAATCGCTTTTAATTTATCTTCCGAATAAAATTTATCTACACTGCTTTTGAAAGTACCATCGGCATTGCATTTGATGAATACCAATCCCTTCATACCAATCTGTGGACGCTTAACCCATTCAGTTAACTCATCAGTTTGCTTGCGGGAGTATTCGCTACATCCTGTTACTGCGATTGCGATTACTGTTTCTGCTTCGTCAAATACTTTAAAGTCAAC
>DOMR01000239.1 GCA_003509845.1 Chitinophagaceae bacterium
TCAATTAAATGAATAGGGCTGATTTGTTCAGAAGCGGCTAATATACCAATGGCGATGGGTAAATCAAATGCGGCACCGGTTTTTTTTAATTCAGCGGGTGATAAATTGATGACCAATTTTGTTCTTGGCATTCTAAAGCCATTTGCTTTAATGGCACTTTCGGTTCGGTCCAAACTTTCCTTTACCGAGCTGTCAGGTAGGCCAACTATACAATAGCCTTGACCCATGCTTACATTTACTTCAATGGTAATCGCAACAGCGTCAATCCCAATTAAGGCACTGCCTTTTGTTTTTACAAGCATATTTTTTGCTTGAATCTACATTTATAAGGGAACGGTGATTAAGTATTAATACTTGTTTTTAGTCATGTTGTTTAGCAGGTCAACCACGCCTTCTCTTTCTAAAATTAAGTAGCCCAACCGGTCTTGACTCACCCCTTGTTTTAGTTGGTAATGAAATACGAGTTCCTTTTGACGCACTTCGGTTTCAAAATAACTGAATTGAATATTATTGTATTTTTTAAGTCCATCACTTATTTCATACAAGTGGGTGCTTATAATGAATAAGCTATTACTTAAATTTTGTAAACCTTCAATGACTACAGTGCTGCACTTCATGGCGTCTTGGATATTGGTTCCCTTGAAAAGCTCATCAATTAGCACAAAGTATTTTTTACCATCTATGATTTTCTCAATGGTATTTTTTATTCTTTGTACCTCATTGAAAAAGTAACTTTCCCCTTTGACCACATTGTCGGCAATAGTTAGGTTGGTGATTAGGCCATCAAATAAAGATAGGGTTACTTTTTTTGCAGGCGCTCCAATGCCAATATGCGCCAAATAGATCACAATGCCAATGGTTTTAATGAATGTACTTTTGCCAGCCATATTGGCGCCAGTCAAAAAAAACAAATTCGTTTGACTAGAAAGTGAAATGGTATTATCAATAGGATTTGGAACCAGTGGATGTATCGCAGCAATTACTTCAAGTTGCGGGGTTTCACTATTAAGCCAAGTAGGAAAAACAAAGTTAAATTTTTTCGCTGCCGTTGCCATGCTATAATAAGCGTCCAGCTCATAGAAATATTGTAAAAGCTGAAGCGTATTGTTTTTATAATGGTTTCGAAAAAAATAAGCCAGCGATAATAATTTTTGCGGGTTGGCTAATGTGGTTGGTGTATTTAAGTTGGCTAATGCCGGATGCTGCAATCCTTTTTTTATGTTTTGAACTAAAGTAGCAATAATTGGGTTCTGATTTTTATTCTCGAAAACATGTAGCCACTTATTTAAATTTTCATAAAACAGCATTAAATGCTCTAGCGAATATTTCAATAAAGCATAGTCCGATGCGTTTATATATTGGTACCAATAAGCGCCTGGATAACTAATTTGTGTTGGAATAGTTTTAAATGCAGTTCCGAAAAACTTTTCTATCACTAGGGTAGTACCATTGGTGATTTTCATTTCATTAATAAAACCAATTTCACTGATAAAAACAGCAACAGCATTTTGTCGCTTTTCAATGGCTTCAATGGTATTCAATGGATGCGCCAGATATTGATCTAACTGTTCCTTACCGCCATTGGTTTTGCAAAAATTAAGATGTGAAATAAGGCCTTCCGATTCATCTGTATCAAATAAGCCGATATCTTTTAATGTAATCTTATCTACCAGCATACAAATTGTATTTAGCTTCTGGTAAATTGAATGCGTTGGCCTTTTTGACTTTCATCAAATTTACCATCCTGATAAGCCAAGTGTCCATTCACAAATGTGGCATGAATTTGATAAGGAAATTGCGTTCCTAAAAGCGGACTCCATCCGCATTTGTATAAAATAGTATCGTTCGTAATGATATAAGGAGCTTCTTTTACTAATACCAAGTCGGCATAATAGCCTTCTCTAATATATCCGCGATCTTTTATTTGAAAGCAGGTAGCAACGGCATGGCTCATCTTTTCCACCATTTTTTCAATAGTTAGTTTTCCTTCCTTCACATATTTCATCATCAACATAACCGGGTGTTGTACCAATGGAAGTCCCGCATGCGCATGCGCGTAATCACCTTGCTTTTCATCCCAGGTATGTGGCGCATGGTCGGTTGCAATTACATCTAATTGGTCATTGAGCAAACCTTCCCACAATGCAGCTTTATTTTCAGGGGCCTTAATTGCGGGGTTACATTTTATTAAATTGCCTTTGGTTGCATAATCCTCTGCAGTAAAATGTAAGTGGTGAACACAAACCTCTGAAGTAATGCGTTTGTCAGCCAAAGGAAGCATATTTGAAAATAACTGCAATTCCTTTGCTGTACTAATATGTAAAATATGTAAACGACTATTAAATTTTTTTGCTAATTGTATTGCTTTGAAGGAGGATTCAAAACAAGCTTCTTCGTTGCGAATAATTGGATGGTCGGCCGGTTCGAGGACTGGTTTAATAGCTTCCAACGCCGCCTTATTTTTTTTAATAATACTTTCCTCCTCACAATGGGTGGCAATCAATAATTCAGAACCTTCAAATATTTTTTCTAACACCAGCGGGTTGTCTACCAATAAATTTCCTGTACTGGATCCCATAAATATTTTTACACCACAAACTTCATTTTTCTTTTCATTGGTGCGAAGCACTTCTTCCCAATTATCCTGAGAAGTGCCCATAAAAAACGAGTAATTAGCGAGTGCATTTTGAGCGCCAATTTTATATTTATCTTCCAATAATGTTTGGGTAAAAACAGGGGGTACTGTATTTGGCATTTCCATAAAGCTAGTTACACCACCTGCAACCGCAGCTTTGGATTCTGTATATATATCAGCCTTATGGGTTAATCCTGGTTCTCTAAAATGTACTTGATCATCAATCGCACCTGGTATTAGGTACATGCCTTCCGCGTTAATTTCAGTAACGCCATTGGGCGTTTCTATAGTTGTTGCTATTTTTTCAATTCGACCATTATTAATGAGAACATCTCCATTAAATTTTTTCCCTTCATTAATGATAATGGCATTTTTAATGATATAGTTGCGCATCGAATTTAGTTTTCAAGATGGATAGTAAAATAAATAAAGTTCGCGTTTATTTTATCTACATTATTGAGTAAGGATTCAGGACCTGTTCCTGAATTGTTTTTTAAATTTGTTAACCCATAAGAAAATTTAAGCTCGGGGGAAATGGTTACATATTTTAAATAAAAACTCAATCCTAAGCCAAATTCATATCCTAGATCCGTACCGTTTAATAAAGCTTTATAGGGTGTTCCATTAATGCTGCTACTTACTTTTGAACTTGATAAATCAAAATCTGCTTTTCCGCCTCCAAATACATAATGGCGCATGATTGATTTATATCCTAAGGCGGTATATCTGTCTGACTGCAATTTTAAAGCAAGTGGAAGTGTGATGATGGTGGATGGAATAGCTATAGAATCTACCACATTAACATACAAGTTATTTGGCGCAGAAAAACCAACAGATTTTGAACCACCAATCAATAACATAGGGTTCGCTCTTAATAATAAATGGTTGGTTAGCTTTAAAGTCCCTGACAAACCTAAATTTAAATTGCCACTCTTGCTAGTTGTAATTCTGTTCGCAACATTTGTGGTTTGATTGTTAAAGTAAGCGCTTCGTTCAAAGTTTAAACTATTCAATCCATAACCTAAACTAATCCCTAAATAGTAAGGCATGTCGTCATGGTCAGGTTGAAACACTTCATTTTTTTGTGCATTAACCGATAATGAAGTCAATATCAGTAGTGCAATGCTGATTATTTGTTTCCGCAATAGATGCTGCATATGCCTAAGCTTAATTTTTGTTGATGAATATTTTTAAATCCCGCTTTTTCTAAGATACTTAAAAAAGCCGTTCCTTCCGGAAATGCAATCACACTTTCGTTTAAATAAGAATAGGCAGCTTTATTACCAGAGAATATTTTGCCAATATTTGGGGTAATCCAATTCATATAAAGCTGATAAATAGGCTTAAACCAAAACTGACTAGGTTGTGAAAATTCTAGAATGACTATTTTGCTTCCTAATGTTAGCACTCGATTAATTTCAGTCAAACCTTTTTCCAGATCTGCAAAATTACGAACCCCAAATGCAACCATGGCACCATCAAAAGTATTATCCCCAAACGGAATTTCGTTACTGTCTCCTTGCTTTAATTGTATGATATCGTTCAATCCTTTTTGAGCAATTTTTATCCTTCCATATTGCATCATTCCTTCGGAAATATCCATCCCTGTAATTTGCTTAGGTTTAATTTGCTTATGGGCCATTAATGCCATATCTGCGGTACCCGTGGCAACATCCAATAAATGATGCATGGGGGCGCCTTTAAAATTGGCGATGGCTTTTTTTCGCCAAATTTGATCAATGCCTAAGCTCAAAAATCGATTCAAAAAATCATATTTTTTAGCGATAGAATCAAACATGGAGGCTACCTGCTCCTTTTTACTAGCTTGGCTATTACTATCTGGAACAATATTGTCGTGGGCATATTGGCTCATGGGG
>DOMR01000034.1:0-194 GCA_003509845.1 Chitinophagaceae bacterium
AATATAACTAAGGTTAAAAAAAATACCCCTCCCATCATTTCATAAAATTGTATGGTGAAGGTGTCCACTTTATTAGTGACCCCTTTATTGATGACTGAAAATATAGAAGCCAATAATGCTGAAAATAATCCTACAATAATTCCTGTTCTAAATTTGGTGTCAAAATGGAATATCAATAGTATCCCTATAAAACT
>DOMR01000034.1:336-556 GCA_003509845.1 Chitinophagaceae bacterium
ATACTTCCATAAAAGCAAACCCAATGAAGGGCAATGATCGCACCAATGCCAATTAATTTAAATTTTGTTGCAAAATTATAATGATACTTCTGCTGCGTAAAGAAATAAATAAATAGTAAAACAAGAGAAGCAAGTAACATTCTATAAAAAACCAACATCAGACCATTTAACTGAATTAAGAATCCCAAAGGCCCTGTTAGTCCTGCCAAAAAAACGAAAA
>DOMR01000034.1:661-4723 GCA_003509845.1 Chitinophagaceae bacterium
GATTGCCATTGCATATTTAATACGCCTAAAATGGCTTCTTTTATAATACCCTTGGTCATTTTACTAGCCCCTATTTTTCGATCCACAAAATTGATGGGCACTTCCTTGATGATAAATCCTAATTTCCAAGCTGCAAACTTCATCTCAATTTGAAATGCGTAGCCTATAAAATTGATGGTACTTAGATTAATGGCATCTAAAACTTTTCGTTTATAACAAACAAAACCAGCAGTAGGATCCTTAACTGGAATCCCAGTAATTAACCTCGTATAAGCAGATCCACCAATGGAATAAATTTGACGGTCTAATGGCCAGTTTTCTGTACTTCCCCCTTTTACATATCTACTTCCTACAGCAACATCCGCACCATTCATGCATGCTTCTGCTAATCGATCTAAATCATAGGGACTGTGTGAGAAATCGGCATCCATCTCAAATATTAAATCATAATTGCGCTTCAAAGCCCATAAAAAACCATGAATATAGGCGGTACCTAAACCTAATTTACCCGCTCTTTTTTCTATAAAAATGCGACCAAAATGTTTTGGAATTAATCCTTCCACTATTTGAGCAGTCCCATCGGGAGAACCGTCATCCACCACCAATACATCATACTCAGCTTCAAATCCGACAACTGTTTCAATGATAGAAGCAATATTCTCCTTTTCATTGTAAGTGGGTATGATGACTAATTTTTTCAATTCGAGGGTAAGGATGTTATAAGTAATTATTTTTTTAAAATACTGCGGTTAAGTATTTCCGTAAGTTTTTGTTTCGTGTGTAAAGCAAAATCACCCTTCATCATCCAATCATAATATTGGGGTTCATCTTTTAGCACCTGAATGACGGATTTGCCTTTGTGCTTACCGAAATTAAATATTTCTACCCCATTTTCCATAATAAATCGACCTGCAAAGTCCACAATTTGGTCTTCTCCTGTGAATTTAACAATACTTTCTACGGTATTTCCAATATTTGCATACTTTTCCACCTGTGCTTCTAGCACTTCCCAGGTGGCCATGGCATCTGCTTCAGCCGAATGCGCATCCTCCAAATTCTTATTACAATAAAACTTATAAGCAGCTGTCAGCGTACGTTGCTCCATTTTATGGAAAACCTTCTGTACATCCAATAATTGCCTACTTTCCATATCTGCTGAAATACCTGATCTTAAAAACTCCTCATTTAACATGGGTATGTCAAAACGATTACTATTATAGCCGCCCAAATCAGCACCCTCTATGAATTGCTTAATTTCATTCGCGATTTGCTTAAAGTTAGGTGCATCTTTTACCATTTCATCTGAAATACCATGAATGGCAGTCACTTGTTCTGGTATATGCATCTCAGGATTAACTAATTTGCGTTTTACTTGCTTTGTACCATCTGGCATTATTTTTACCAGTGCTATTTCCACAATTTTATCCAGGCTCACATTTATTCCAGTTGTTTCAAGATCAATAAAAACAATTGGCTTTGTTAATTGTAAATTCATATATATTATTAAGGCTCAAAGTTAATCAAACTAATGGTGTAATTAGGCGTAAAAATGCCCTAATATAACTCAAGTAAATTAAGTAAATTTGTGGTGCAAAACTTAAAATTATGATGAACTGGATACCATTAACCGACCTAAATCAGCTGGAAACTATAAAAGATTTATCCTTTTCAACACCACAAGTTATACTTAAACATAGCACCACCTGTAGCATTAGCAAAATGGCTTTGGCAAGAATGGAAAGATCCGAAGCCCCTGACTCCATCCAATTCTACTATTTAGACTTGTTGAATTACAGACCAATCTCTAATGCAATTGCTGAAAAATTTAATGTTTACCACGAATCCCCACAGATTTTATTAATCAAAAATGGTGAATGTACTTATGATGAAAGCCATGGTGGAATTCAAATGGAAGAAATTGTAGAACAGGCAGCGCGCTAGAAAAAACTAGCAACTTTCAATCACCATTGCGCTTGCGCCTCCACCCCCATTGCAGATAGCCGCTGCACCATATTGTGCTTTATTTTTTTGTAAAATATGAATTAGGGTAACTAATATGCGCGCACCACTGCATCCCAAAGGATGCCCTAAGGATACTGCACCACCATGCACATTTACTTTAGTTGGATCTAGATTTAATAAGGAAGTATTTACCAAACCCACCACTGAAAAAGCTTCATTAAATTCAAAATAAGAAATTGCCTCCTTTTCAATACCTGCTTTCGCTAATGCTTTTGGCAAAGCCAAGGCAGGAGTCGTGGTAAACAATCGAGGGTCTTGTTCCGCATCTGCAAACCCTTTAATAATTGCAATTGGTTTTAATCCCAACTCATTTGCTTTCTTTTTGCTCATCAACAGCAATGCCGCAGCTCCATCATTCATGGTGGATGCATTCGCAGCCGTAACTGTACCCTCTTTACTAAATGCAGGATTTAATTGTGCAATTTTATCAAAATTTACTTTATAAGGTTCTTCGTCTTTATCTATAATAACAGGCTCACTCTTTTTTTGCGGGATGACCACCGGAATAATTTCCTGCTTAAAAAATCCTTGCTCAGATGCTGCTTGTGATTTATTATAACTCTGAATCGCAAAATTATCTTGCGCCTCTCTTGATATATGATTGTCCTTTGCACAGCTGTCTGCAAAATTACCCATCGCTATATTATCATACACATCAGTTAAACCATCCTTTGCTAAGCCATCCAACAAACTTACATCGCCATATTTGTTGCCCCATCTTTGTTGCATATTATAAAAAGGAACATTACTCATACTTTCCATGCCACCTGCAATAATTACATCTGCATCACCGAGTAAAATATTTTGTGCAGCAATGGCCACCGATTTCATTCCACTGGCACATACCTTATTAATTGTAGTACAAATCACATTATTAGAAAGTCCTGCTTTCAAAGCAGCTTGTCGCGCAGGTGCTTGACCAAGGCCCGCTTGAATCACACAACCCATAATTACTTCGTCAATCAATTCCGGAGATAGTCCCGATTTTTCTAATGCACCTTTAATGGCAATCGCCCCTAATTCAGTAGCACTTAAACTACGCAAGCTACCACCAAAAGAACCAATGGGTGTTCTCACAGCTGAAATGATATAAACTTCGTTAAGCATGCTTGAAATAATTTATAAATAAATTAAAATCTATTCTGCGATCTCATCTACCAATGGCGCATCAGGTGCTACTTCCACTTCTGGCAATAACCGGATTCCTTCCGCTTCAATAGTAATTCTTTTGCTTTTGTACAAAATGCCCACATTCATTTTAAATGCTTTTTTACTCATTCCAAAAAAAGCATAAATCTCATCGGGATTTGATTTATCATGATAAGGTAAAAAATTGCCGTGTGATTTTAGCAATCTAACAATCGTTGATTTATCATCATCTAATTTTTCAACCCCTTGCTTGCCAATACCAATATCTAATTTATTCCCTTCTCTTATTTTTTTAACAAACGCTTCTTGAATAAATTGCCCAATATGCAAATGCGTGAAAACTTCATTTTTATATACCAACCCTTGGTGCACTTGATTCACAATCACTACATAACCTAAATCAGATTCACGATATACTTGCACACTCACTTTTTCCCCTTCTTTAACCGTTAAATTGTCATTACTAAGTTGGTTGTCAATTTTTTCAGTAGCAGCAACACGGCCTGTTTGTTTATCAATGTACAATTTTACTAAATACTTGCCGCCCAAACGCATGCTAGATAGTTGTTGCGAAACAGGGACAAATAAATCCTTCATTAATCCCCAATCCATAAACACCCCTTGCTTGGTTACATCGACTACTTTTAAAGCAGCAATTTCGCCCACTACTGCAAAAGGTTCCTGTGTAGTCGCTACTAAACGATTATCAGAATCATGATAAATGAAAACACTAATTGTATCGCCTATTTGTAACCCCGAAGGCACAAATCTTTTGGGAAGTAGGATACCCTCTTCACCATCATCCATATAAAATCCAAAGTCAACCTTTCGGTCCACGCGTAGGAGATTAAATTGACCTACATTAACAGTTGACATAAGTTTATATTTAAA
>DOMR01000205.1 GCA_003509845.1 Chitinophagaceae bacterium
TTTTTTAATTGCTTGATGATAATTGGCTTTTGCACCTCCCACAGTTGTACCAGTGATACTTGCAATTTTTTCATAATTCAACTCCTCAAAATAACGTAACATAAACACAAATTGCTGTTTTTCAGGTAGTTGCTTAACGCCTTGGTCTAGTTTTATTTGAATTTCACTGCTTTTGGGAGCATCCGAATGACTAGGCGTATTTTCGTAGTTTAATATATCAGTCGAACTTGTATTGGAACCCTGTCTTTTTTGTTTTGCAATAAAATTAAGGGTTTCATTATAAGCAATGCGGAATAGCCAAGTACTAAACTCACTTTCCATCTTAAACCCATCTAACTTATTCCATATTTTGATCCAGACCATTTGCGCAATATCATCAGCATCATCATGATCATTGACCATTCGTTTTATTTGATGGTACACTTTTGCCTGGTGTTTTTTCACCAATTGCGTAAAAGTTTGTTCCCTTTGAATTGACTTTTGAAATTGTAAAATTAATTCTTGATCTGATTGCATGGTTAGCGTAAAATTAAGCAAACAATTCAATCATAAGTTTAATTCACTACATCTTTATGATAGTTTTGACATATTGATTTATGCCATTTTGAAGTCTCAGATAGTAAACGCCCGCAGGTAAGTTGCTACCAAATAAGGTTACACTATTCATGCCCGCATAAGGGTAACTTGTATCTACTAATATTTTAATTACAGATCCTGATGTATCTAACAATTGCACTAAAGTAGCGCCTCCTGCGGTTTTGAATTCAATTCTAGTTTGAGTGCTAAATGGATTTGGATAGTTGCTAATCATTGTGTTACCTGCAAAAGTTGAATTCTCCATAGCTACACCACAAACACTTGCATTGATCAATGGTAAAGCTGGATACTTCTTTAACATGATTTCCATATTGTCAGTTTCATTCACGCAAAACCAATTTGTAAGAATTGAATTATAAATGCTTCTGAAATCTGTTTGATAAGGTATGTTATCATTTACGGTCGCGTTTAAAGGCAAATCTGGATTTTTTCCAAATACGCCACCGCGAACATTTTTTCCAAAAAGGAACAATGGTGCGGCTGCCCCATGATCTGTTCCGCCACTTGCATTTGATTTGGTACGTCGACCAAATTCAGAATAAGTCATTCCAATGACTCTGTCATCAATTTCAAGACCTTTAATATCGTTTTGAAATGCATTTACTGCTTCAGAAACTGCATTTAGTAAAGTAGCATGCGGCCCAATGGTAGTATCAATGGAATTGGTTTGACCTGCATGTGTATCAAAACCGCCATAATTTACCATATAAACTTTAGTCTTTAACCCGCCTTTAATTAAACGCGCAACAATTTTTAATTGTGACGCTAATGAATTATTAGGGTAGGTAACTTGTTGCTTAATACTATCCGAAGCAGCTTTGATACGAATGGCATATTTATTGGTTTGTTTTGCAATGCGTCTTACAAAACTTAATTCATAACCACCATTGGTATTAGGTACCACGTCATCAATGTTATCAATTAAATTATAATAGGAAGCTGGGTCAGAAATACTCACCCCCATATTCACTACTGGCCCTTGACAGGTAAGTGAGGTTATAGAGCCAATTTGTATCGCTAATGGATCAGGATTTTGATCACTAGGGTAAGCCTCAGGATAATTAGGGTATTGGTTATCTAAATATCTGCCCGCCCAACCAGTATTCAAATATTGCGTGCTATCTGACCCACTCATCCAAATGTCGGTGGCCCTAAAATGAGAGAAGCTAGGTTGCGGGTATCCCACCGCTTGAACAATATTTAATTTTCCCTCGTTATATAAATTTTGGAAGGCGGTCATGGCTGGATTTAATCCAGTTGCGTTGTTGCCAGTTAATGATAAAATCTTTTTTTCAGGAATGGCAATATTCGTTCGCGCATTATAGTATTTACTATAATCTCCTACAGGAATAACAGTATTTAATCCGTCATTACCACCACTCAATTGTATAATCACTAATACGCGATCATTGTTTACATTAGCCAATAAATCGGGTTGTATAATAGGATGTTGTGTAAGAATATGTATTGGATTGCCCCCAATGACAGTAGGCGCCATTAGCGCAACACTATTTCTTATAAAATTGCGTCTTTTCATTTATTGCAATTGGTATTCGGGCAGGTTCATAATATATTTTAATAGGGCCTTGAGTCGCACATTCACAATATTAAAATTGATCGTAGTAGCGCTTGCTTGATAAGCATTCCAAGCATCTGTCCAGTAATGGTCGCTCAGTTGACCACTTAATAAAATTTGCTTTTTAAGATTTGCTTTTAAGTTTGCGGAAACATCTGTTGAAACTAAGTTTGCGAATAATGCATCCATTAAAATATTGGGATCGCTAGGAGTTGCGCAAATATTTTTTGCAAAAGCGATGGTGTCAATAACTGCTTTTTTCCCATTTCTGGTATAGCCTGATTCCACCATTAAGTCGGTAAATTTATTTCGCTTGGGTAAGGTATCTGCGTTAATCCATAATTCATAAAATTCAGGCACTTGATAATAGGCAGGCCAGCCAGCTACATTTGGCGGATCCGATGGATTTTGTCCTAGGTTAATCATTTGACTTACCATATTATTATATAGAGAGTAGGAATCTGCATAATCGGTAACCATATTGGGGAAAGTGACATTGTATTCTCGCAAACAACCTACTACATGCTCAATGGGGCTTTTAATTTGACAGCCAATATATAAGGGATCATAAAAATGTTCGCTTTGAAAAAGCTTTTCTAAAACAGGTTTGATTTCAAAATTATTCTTTATAAAAATATCTGCAAGAGGTGTAATAATATTTTTTTCAATTTTATCATCAATATGATAGTAAACAAAAAACTGATAAATTCTTCTGCAAATAAATTTAGCCACTTCAGGCTTTTCAAAAATCATACTAATTAAATCGTCTGTTTCATTTGCGCCTGCTGCAGCTGTTCTGCCGGTTATTACTTTATTATTATAATAAGATGAGAATTGCTTATTGGTACTGTCGTGTTTTGTCGAATCAAAATAAACATTAAAAGCACTGTTAATGCGCCATCCAGTCAATACCTTTGCAGCTGCTTTAACATCAGCTTCTGTATATTTAACATCAGCATGTTTACCTAAAGTAAATAATTCTTGTAATTCTCTTGCGTAGTTTTCGTCAGGCGCAGTATTGGTATTTAAATAACCATTTAAATATCGCAGCATTCCTGCATCGATGGTTATTAATTTGATAAGTTGTTTAAAATTACCCAAACAATTTTTCCGAAGGGTGTCGTGATGATTAAAAACATAATTTCCATAGGAAACAATATCGGCTTCAATACTAAAATGATTCGCCCAAAAAAGGCAAAGTTTTTCGGTGATATTTTTTTCTTGATTCACCATGGATCCTACCTGCCATTTTTTAAAAGTGGAACGGCGATAGCTATTTAAAGTTCCATCGGCAGTAATATTGTTAATCCAGGTTGTGCCCAAAGGAACCATTGGGTCAATTACGGTTGCTGTGTTATAATCATTGAGTGGTGGACTCGGGTAATTAACATTAGGAGACAACAGCTCACTGACTGATTTTGCCATCCCTTTATTCAAGAAATAGTCTATTTCATTTGATTTTGCACCAAAAAGTACCCTTTTCAATAAGTGTTTGGTGGTCACCTTAGTCCATGCCCCTTGATATGGGGTCAATCCTAAATTACTTGAAATGGGGGTTGAAGGCATAATTGAATTAATATTCTCATTCAATTTACAAGTTTTCACCATTTTACACAAGAAAATGCAAACTATTTTCTAAAATCTAACTGGAAATTTGACTAATCTCTAATAGTAGTTATCATAAAAATGGGTTTAAATTCATTTGATATTACCTTTATGCATAATTTAAATTAAATTTTTTTAATATGTTTAAGAAGCCGCTCATTGTAACCTTTTGCTTAGTGTGTGTAACCACTTTTGTACACAGTCAGAAAGCAGCACAATTTATTAATGAATCTGAAACCGAGCGTATCGAAAAGTATTTGTCTTCAGATGAATTAGCGGGAAGACAAATTTATACTCCGGGTATTGAAATGGCTGCAAAATTTATTGCCAATGAGTTTAAACAAAATGGACTCGCCACTTTTAAAAATAGTGATAACCATTTGCAAAGCTTTTCAAGAATTAGCACAAAATTTATTTCTGCAGTAGGAAATTTTGATGGTAATAATATAGACACAAAAAATATTATCGCTATTACCTCCGAAGCCAATTTAGATATTAATGAAAAAAGCGGCTATGAGGTTGTAAAAATAGCGAAGGAAGATAATTTATTTTTAACGGTTAGAAAGTATATGACTAACAATAAAAATTATTTAATATTAGTGGATGAAGCTTTGGGGGCAAATTTTGGAAGATTGGTGCAATTTAAATCAGGATTAAGTGAGCAACAAAAATCAGTTTTTATTGTTTTAACAAATCAAACACCCACACAATATAAATTACAAGCAACGCATAAAGTTGATAAATTATCACTTTCAAATGTAGTGGGTATCATTCCTGGTAAATCATTACCGAATGAATATGTAATTTTTTCAGGACACTATGATCACTTAGGCGTGAATGGAAAAAGAGCAGTCAATGGCGATTCTATTTATAATGGTGCAAACGATGATGCTGCAGGTACCACTGCAATGATTATGTTATCAAAATATTTTTCAGTATTAGCTAATAATGAGCGCACATTAGTGTTTGCAGCGTTTACAGCTGAAGAGTCAGGTGGGTTTGGTGCACAATATTTTTCAAAACAATTTGATCCACTGCAAGTAAAGGCAATGTTTAATATTGAAATGATTGGAACCGAAAGTAAGTGGGGAAAAAATAGCGCGTACATCACTGGGTATGAAAAAACAGATATGGGTGCAATACTTCAAAAGAATTTAGCAGGAACCGATTTTCAATTTTATCCAGACCCGTATACGGATCAAAATTTATTCTACAGATCAGATAATGCAACATTGGCAAGACTAGGTGTGCCAGCACATACCATCAGCACATCCAAAATGGATAACGAACCCAACTATCATAAACCAAGTGATGAATTTTCAACTTTAGATATTGCAAATATGACGCAAATTATCAAAGCCATTGCCAAGAGTGCACAATCTATTATTGCAGGAAAGGATACACCAACAAGAGTTGATACAACACAATTAAAATAATTTGACTCATTAAATTTGTAGGCCCAATATATTTGAAACATGAAAGCATTTAAAAAAGGAATTAAATTATTTGTCATTTTTATTTTAACCGTTATTTTTTCTTATGCACAGGAGCCCGCTTATTTTCCAGCAGCAAATCATTGGGAAAGAAAAACACCTGCCTTTTTTAAAATTGATTCTAATAAAATAAAGGAGGCTATTCAATTCTCAACACAACATGAGTCTAAGTATCCTAGGAATGCCAGAATTACCCAAGCCATGCAATATGCGAAAGAGCCATTTGGCGACCCAGTGGGGCCTATGATTGATCGAGGCGGGTTGAGCGGATTAATTATTTATAAGGGATATATCATTGCAGAGTGGGGGGATCCTACTATAGTTGAAACCTGTAATAGTGTTACTAAAAGTTGGGTATCTAGTATTGTTGGACTTGCCCTTGATAAGGGGTTAATTTCATCCTTAAATGATAAGGTCAACAACTATATGCCACCGATTCAACCTTATTCAGCTTTGATGTATACCAATAAAAATTCAATTGCAGCTAAAGATTTTATTTATCCTTTTGCTTCAGAACATAATAAAAAAATTAGTTGGGATAATTTACTTCGACAAACCAGTGATTGGGAGGGGGAATTATGGGGTAAGCCAGATTGGGCTGATCGACCTACAGAGAATTCTGCGAAATGGTTAACACGAAAAAGAAATGAGCCAGGCACTAGTTATAAATATAATGACACCCGCGTTAATGCATTGGCACTTGCCATGACTGCGGTTTGGCATAAACCACTACCTGAAGTACTTAGAGAAAATATCATGCAACCTATTGGCGCAAGTAATACTTGGACATGGGCTGGGTATGAAACTTCTTGGATAGCATTAGATGGCAAACCAGTTCAGTCGGTTAGTGGCGGTGGTCACTTCGGCGGAGGCATGTTTATAAACGCTTATGATATGGCAAGATTTGGATTACTGACCTTACATAAGGGCAATTGGCAAGGCAAACAATTATTGTCTGCAAGCTGGTTTAAAAAAGCGACCACACCCACATCAGTAAATCCAGAATATGGATTCATGAATTATTTTTTAAATACGGATAAAAAATTATATCCATCAGCACCTGCTTCTGCCTATGCGCATTTGGGTAATGGAACTAATATGATTTATGTGGATGAAGCGAATGAATTAGTGGTGGTGGTAAGATGGATTGAGGGTAATTCGATTGATGAATTCTTAAAAAAGTTATTAGCCGCATTGCCCGCTAAAAAATAAATTACTTGTAAATATATAAAATGAGTTTACCTATTATTTTTGGCATCATTGCCATCATCATCATTATTATCAGACGCAATCGCAATAGAGATTAGGCGTTTATTTTTTTGAAACCAGTGCCGAAAATTGTGCAGGCACATTCGTCGTGATATATTCCACGCCTTGTGCGATTAGTTTATTTAAGTCTTCTACTTGATTTACAGTCCAACTTCCAAGTAATAAATTATTTTGTTTTGCGGCCGCACTTATTTGCGGGTCACTAATAAAATTACTGAAATGAAAATTGATCCCATTAAATTTTTCGTTTACAATTTCATTAATTGTTTTATTATTTTCCAAATAAAGTACAATTGCATTCGGTTGTAATCTTTTGATGGTTTTAACTACCTCAAATCCAAAACTGATATAAATTATTTTTTCCGAAATGCCCAATTTTTCAGCAAGGGCAAGGGTTTCTATCGTTGTTTTTTGTGAAATATCGGCGCCTGTTAATGCCTCTTTAATTTCGCAAATGAGTAAGGTAGGCGGGTTGTTGCGCGTTCCAGTAGTAAAATAATTTTCAAGCGTGGGCAAATTTTCGCCATTACTTAATTTCTTTTTATTTAAATCTGCGTAATTCTGAAGTTCGATTGTATCGCCATAATAAACAGGATCATGATTCACTACTAATATACCATCCTTGGTGCGACGAACATCAAATTCGCTACCGTAACATTTTAGTTCAATTGCTTTTTGCAAGGAGGCAATAGAATTCTCGGGCAATGCAAATTCTTTCCACGCACCTCTATGCGCAATAATTTGAGTTTGTTTTTGCGACATAGCGGATTGTATTGAAATTAAAAAAATAGCGATGATATAAAGTGACTTCATAAAAATTGATTTAAAGTAGATGATAATTAAATTGCCTCAAATTCGCCCTTGTCCTTGTTTTTCTGTACTTTATTTGCCTCGAAAATTTTTCCATTCATGGCAATATAAACCCCCTTTGGAAGCACTTGTACAAAGGCCAATGCGCTGCCGAGATTAAATAATCCATCCGAACTGCCAAATTTATACGGTATCATTGCACCGGTTAATACTATCGTTTTATTGTTGCAGTGTTCCGCAAGGTAGCTTGCAGTTAAAGTCATGGTATCTGTGCCATGGGTAATAAAAATTTTATCTGCGCTTGTTTTTAAACATGCTTCAGCAATGAGCTGCCGGTCATCATCTGTAAATTCTAAACTATCCTTCATCATCAATGTACTGATGGCTAAGTCAAGTTTACTACGGCCTAATTCTAGCATTTCGTGCAAATGCGTTTCTTTAAAATATAAGCTACCGTTGAGTTCATTATATTCTTTGTCAAAAGTGCCGCCTGTAATAAAAACTTGAATATGCATAACGCTATTAATTATTTTTGATGAAAACTGTTCCCAATAAACGCTAATGCATCAATGACCCCTGTGCGCCAATAGGTCCAACTATGCGCGCCATCTCGAACCCTAAATTCATGTGGTACTTTTTTATTGGTCATTGCTATATGTAAATTTGCATTTCCAACTGATAAATAGTCATCATCACCACAGTCAATCCAATATTTAACGGAAGACAATTCTTCAATGGTCTTTGTTTCAATTAAATGAAGCGGACTGTTTTGAAGCCATGCTGCATTAATCCTATCTGTTCCTTTTACATTTTTTTTATCTGCTGTCGCAAATAATGAATTATAAATATTATCTGATGCAGTACTAATATCACTATTGCTCCATACCACTGCACTTAGAGGAGCAGCAGCTGCAAACAATTTTGGGTATTTCAAACCATATAATAATGCCCCATATCCTCCCATCGATAATCCTGCAATCCCCCTAAATCTTTTTTCTGACTTTACCTTATATGTTTTTTCAATATGTGGAATTAATTCTTTTATAAAAAAATCCTCGTAGGACAATGAGCCATCTGCCGCATTGATATAAAAACTTTTAAATCCATCAGGAGTGACAATAATCATTGGAGGGATGGTTCCATCTGTAATTGCTTTATCTGCGAGCCTATTAATCTCACCAAATTGAATCCAACCATCATCCGCGTCACCATAGCCATGTAATAAATACGTTACAGGGTAGGATCGATCACTTATGTTATAGTCTGAAGGCAGATATATGGAGTAATGCACATCGCGATTCAATATTTTACTTGCAATCACTTGCTTTTCTTTCACGATACCTTGACCAAATAAAATACTTACAATAAATACGTTTAAAATGAGTAGGAGAATTTTTTTCATAAATTATTTTTATTAATTATTCTATCCAAACTTAGTAAAGAAAGTAGCCACTTAAATACAAATAAATGTATGCTATAAGTTTGGTTTCATCCACATATCTTGACGGTCCATTTTGATATTATCCGAGACTGCTTTATTTTGAAATAAAGTTGCCCTCGTTTGGGGGGTATTTCCGCTTGCACTAAATGGTTTAAATGCAGTTGGGCTAATGAACAACAAGGCCTTATTTAATACAGTTTCGTAAGGGTCACCGAGCTGTTTAAATGGTAATACATTATCGGTAATGGCAATATTGGGTAAGAATCCATCCTTGGTGCCATAATTGGATTCGTCTTTTGCATTGGCAATTTTAAATGTTATGGGTTGTAATCCATAGTTCCATCTGTTTTTGCTATCCGTTAATGTAAATGAGCCTACATTTTTTCCATAAGTATGTTCTCCGACCAATATGACATCCATAAATGGCTTTAAATTATTAATTACTAATTCACTAGCCGATGCCGAGCTGTTGGATATCAAGAAAAACACCCTATTTAGAGTTCCTAAATTATTATTTTCAAATTTAAAGTTGGTATTAAATGCACTACTTCCGCTTGACTTATTTAATTCCTCCGTATAAGTAGCATTATACACTTTTTTATTCATGACTGTTCCCACTCTCGCTGCCAAATCTTTTACAATTAAATTGGACATTAAGTCAGATGAGCTCACATATCCACCCCCATTGTATCTTAAATCAACGACTAGTTCGTTTACGCCATTAGTTTTAAATCGTCCAAAAACATTTCTTAAACTATCATCAAAGCTGGATAAAAATTGAATGTATGCGATATAGCCTACTTTTTTACCGCCCCATTTAATAATGGTATCTTTTAAAATTGGATTTGTTTGCAGTTCTACTTTTGTCAAAGACGCACTCGTCCCTGTGCTTGTAAATACCCCACCCGCATAGGATCCAAGTCCTAATTTTAAAGTTTCATTTTGTAATATAGAAGCATAATTACTTGGCGTAATCGTTTTATCATCTACTTTTAAAATTATATCTCCTCTTTTTAATCCTGCTTTTTCTGCAGGGCTACCTTTTAAAACATAGGCAATGACAAATGCGATATTAGCCTGAGTATTATCTGTATAAAAAATAGAATATTTAATACCTAGCACTGTATTAATTCCATTTAATTGATTTGCCAAATTACTTGCACTACTATCAATCCATGAAAAGCGATCTGAATTCCCGTAGTCATATAAAATACTATAAAAATATTTCATAGGATTATCTTTTATATTCGTTGCTGAAATTTTGGGCATATTCGTATTCCACAAATAATAATAACTCATACTATTGTAAATCCATGTATTCACATCTTCAGATGCGGTGCCGGAATTGCTAACAGTCACGTCTTTTTTACATGCCATTAACAGAAATATAAACACAAATGGGACTAATATTTTTTTCATAATCAAAACACTTTAACAGTAGTAAATTTAAATAATTTAAGGACACAAATGTCATCCTTTTTGTTTTCATGTTTGGGGCAACCCTTTTTAACTTAATTTTGGTATTAATTCACTTCGCATATGCCAAATACCGGGTTTTCTTTCAAATTTTCATTAAGCCTTGTGTCGCTTATGATGCTTTTTTCATTTTCAAATATAAAAGCACAAAAATCACAGGTGCCCAATTATGTTGATTCAATTAATCAATGGCACCAGCTAAGGGAGGCGGAGTTAAAGTCACCCAAGGGATGGTTAAATTTAGCCGGGTTATTTTGGTTACATAAAGGGGTGAATACCTTTGGTGTTAACAAGAATAATGATTGTGTTTATGAAAATCCCGATCCATCCGATGTATTTTTTCCTGATCATTTGGGGAACTTTATTTTTGAAGGGGATAGTGTTATCTGGGAGAGCCTTGATAAATATATGGTTAAGGTAAATAATCAAAACATGCCCTTTAAATCAAAGGTTTGCGTTTTTAATGGCAATGGCCTTAGTTCGGAAATGAGTTGGACAATGTCAGGTCATTCATTTTCATGGACCATCATTAAAAGAGAAGATAAAATTGGGGTAAGATTTAGAGATTTAAAATCGAGCAATGTTTTATTATTTAAAGGGATAGCTCATTTTCCAATCAATGAAAAATTCAAAATAAAAGCAGTGCTTCAGCCACCTGTAGAATCGTATTTGATGATATCAAATGTTTTGGGTCAGCAAGTGGCTTCTAAAAATGCAGGTAAGCTTCAATTTACCTATCAAAGCAAACCTTATACCTTGGATGTAATTGACGAAGGAGGCAATCAACTCTTTATCACTTTTGCGGATGCGACTTCCGGGGTAACCACTTATGGTGCAGGTCGATTCATTTATATTGATCAGCCAGATGCCAACGGAAATACTTTTATTGATTTTAATCAAGCCTTTAATCCACCTTGCGCATTTACCAAATTTGCGACCTGTCCGTTGCCACCACCGCAAAATAGGCTACCTTTTCCAATACCGGCAGGCGAAAAAAATTATGGACATCACTAATCAGTCCATTAACTTTGAAATTATATGAATAGCCCAATACCACTTATTAACGATAAAATTGCGATCATTGGCTTGGGCTATGTGGGCTTGCCTTTAGCTGTCGCTTTTGGTGCAAAGTACCAGGTAATTGGGTTTGATATTAATGCAGAACGTATTGCCAATTTGAAAAGTGGATTAGATACTACATTGCAATGTACCTCCCAAGAAATAGCCAATGCCCATCAGCTCGTTTTTACTGATGACTTAACGCAAATTAAGGATTGTACTATTTTTATTATCACGGTTCCCACACCTGTTACAAAAGACAAACAACCAGACTTACATTTATTACGTACTGCTTCTAAAATGGTTGGAGAAGTATTAAAAAAAGGGGATATCGTAATTTATGAAAGCACTGTTTATCCTGGCTGTACCGAAGAGGATTGTGTTCCTGTATTGGAAGAATTTAGCAGGTTAAAATATAACCAAGATTTTTATTGTGGCTATTCGCCTGAGCGCATTAATCCAGGTGATAAAGTGCACACACTTACAAAAATTATAAAAGTCACTTCTGGTTCAACCCCCGAAGTCGCAAACATTGTTGATAATTTATATGCTAGTATTATTACTGCAGGCACCCATAAAGCGTCAAGTATTAAAATAGCAGAAGCGTCAAAATCTATTGAAAATGCACAGAGAGATATTAATATTTCTTTTGTAAATGAATTGGCGTTGATCTTTGATAAAATGGATATTGATACGAATGAAGTGCTTGCTGCTGCAGCAACCAAATGGAATTTTTTACCATTCAAGCCAGGCTTGGTAGGCGGCCATTGTATTGGCGTTGATCCATATTACTTAGCACATAAAGCGACTAGCTTGGGCTATCATCCACAAGTAATATTATCGGGCAGACATGTGAATGACCAAATGAGCGCGTTCGTTACAGAGAAAGTAATCAAGTTATTAATTAAAAATAATTTTAAAGTACAAGGCGCCAAGGTTTTATTATTAGGGGTGACTTTTAAAGAAAATTGTCCCGATATTCGAAATTCTCAAGCCTTTGAAATTTATACAGCACTAAAAAAACTCGGAGTGGACGTTTTTGCATTTGATCCATTTGCAAATGCACAGGAAGTATTGGATAATCATCAAATTAATTTAGTCACTTCACTTGAAACTTACGATGCTATTGTATTAACAGTGGCACATGACTTTTTTAAGTCATTAAACTATACAAGTTTAAAATCATCTGCTAATTCGGTGATTTACGATACGAAAGCAATATTGGATAAAAGTATCGTAACCGCGCGTTTATAAAAATTTATTGTGGGTGATAAACGCTTTCTGCATTTTTCAATACTTCATTTTTATCCAGGGTCATTTTTTTTAATTGTTGCGCTTGGTATAATGGGCGTTGATCTGCGAAATGCTTATTCCCTTTAATTGAACTAGCACCAAAAGTATTGACAGTTTCAATTAAGGGCAATCCGCCATTTTTAGGAAACTTAACAAATCCAATATACGCATCACCACTTACCATTTTACGTTTGCCTTCTGTGCCATAAGCTTGTCCTTGCACGGCAGCTAATACATCGGGCATGCCTCCTTGCGGCCATTCTTCATCACCACGCACTAATTTTTGCATGTCACCTAAAGTAACATCTAATCGATTAAAATTTTTCATTAAATAATCATGCGCATATTGAAAAGTAGCCACCGCTTCTTCCATACTTAATTTGTCACTTCTAGCTTCATCACTATTTTTACGACCACCCATTAATTTAGGGATGGAATAATAAGCCAAATTATATATCAAAGCACCATTACTTTCGGCTACCGCGTTATGGTCCCATTTTTTTAAACTAACAATTAATGGTGCTAGTTGTGGGTACTTTGATTCATCTACCATAAATAAAGTATCTGAAGTATATCCATAAGGGTATAAAATTGGATTGGGTAATTGACGATCAAATTTGATTCGCTTTAAATCGGCATAACTAATTTTATCAAGTTGATCAATTAAATCCTTAGCGCGTCGGCTTCTGTTATTATGGGTAAGTTCATAACCATCATTCACATCAAATTTTGCGCGGTTTAAGTTTTCATTTTCGGCGGTAGCTAAAAATGGCGAATGATTCGTGTTAAATAAATAACCACTTGTAGGATTTAAATATTGCGGTAATTCAGATAGGGGTTTAAACTTAGTCCAAAGTGTTGCCATGGTATTTCCTGGAACCGTCGAATTCCAATGATAGCTCGTATCAGGATTACGGTAAGGCATTTTACTATTTGAAATGTAAAATATAGTATCATTTTTATCCGCATACACAATATTAAACATAGCCAAATGATTCTGATTTAATGCAGCTTTGAATTGTGTATAGTTTTGCGCTTTATTCATAGCATACCATTGTTGCAAGGCACCCGCATCCATTAAAGATGGCAATCGCATCGAAAAATATTGTCCGGATGGAGTAGCAGCAGTAGGCCCATATATCGAAGTATATGCTGTTTTATAAATCGGAATTGGCACGCCTTTGATACTTAATTTAATTCTTCTCTTTTCTAACTTTAACCAGTTTCCATCAACTTTATATTTTCCTGGATGTTGCTTATCGGTTTGCAATTGATACATGTCAATTTTATCTTGCATGTTTACGGTATGTGCCCAAGCAATGTTTGGGGTAGCACCATGAAAAATTAATGGGGCTCCAGGGAACAAACCACCTAAAATATTCCAACCTGTTTCACTTTGTAAATGTGCTTCATAAAAAGCGGTAGCGCCTTCAATGGGTTGGTGCGCATTAATCACCAACATATTTTCACCAGAAGCAGATTTGCTTGCATTGACTGCAAATGCATTACTGCCTTCCCCTGTAAATATGGGTAATGCTGGAACAGAACCATTTAAAATTTTTGGTAAGGCTTTATCAACGCCACAAAATACGGCTACTGAAAAAACACCTGCGGATAAATAATCCTCTACGGTAACAGGAAAAACATGTTTATTGAGTAATTCTGAAGGATGCGCTTTTGCATACGCATGCAATCCTGCCAAATAGCCTTTGATTAAATCGATGAATGCAGGATCCATTTGACCTATTTGGGCTTTAACGGTTGCTTTTGTATTTAGCAATCCAACTACATAATCAACGGAAGCGCCTTTTTTGCCAAGATAAGTAGCTAATTTCCCCTTACCCGTTAAGATCAATGTTTGAATCGTATTAAAATCATCTTCTGCATGTGCCCAAGCTAAGCCATATGCCACTTCAGGATCTGTAGGTGCGAAAATATGAGGTACACCAAAGCTATCTCTTGCAATGGTTATTTTATCTGTTCTTAAAATTGGGTCGGCAGTTATTTGTGCATGGGTTGCTTGCAAAAGCAATAAAGACAAGGAAAGTAAGATGAGTTTCATATGTGTAGAATATGTATTATGAATAATTATTTTCGATTTGGAAAGGAATGCCTTTAATTTAAAATGAATAGTGTAATTTATAAAAACTATCTAAATTTGTGCAACTTATTATATGAATTAAACTATTAACAATGATTGAGTCTAAAAGGTTCGGCTCTAAAAAAGCCTTGGTTGATATTGATGAAACGAT